>JAYUIZ010000351.1:0-2364 GCA_043765595.1 Lysobacter sp.
GGCAACGCCCAGCCGCTGCTGGTGACCGAGCGCGACGGGGTCAGCCGCTACCGCACCGTTTTTTTCGTCCGCCGCGACAGCGGTCTGGATGCCCTGGAAGATCTGCGCGGGCGCAGCGTCGCGTTTCAGAACAACGCCTCCACCAGCGCCTATTTCATCCCCGCGATCGAGCTGCTGCGCAGGAACATGTCGCTCAGCCTGCTGCTGTCGCCAATGGACAAGCCCTCCGGCGGCACGGTCGGTTACGTCTTCGCGCGCTCCGAGCTGAACATCGGCGCCTGGGTCCACAAGCGCCTAGTCGATGCCGGGACGATGAGCGACATCGACTGGAACAACGCCGCGCGGCTGCCGGCCTCGTATCGCAAGGATCTGGAAGTGATCCACATGACCGACCCAGTGCCGCGCGCGCTGGAAATGGTGCGCGGGGATCTTGATCCGAAAGTGCAGGCGCGTCTGCGCGAGGTGCTGATCGAGGCCGCGGGCGATCCGCTCGCCCGTAACGCGCTGCAGCATTTTTTCCACACCACACAGTTCCTTCCGATCAACGGTGAAACCCGGCAGGTGCTCGACAGGCTGCGCGGCGGGGTGGTGCAGGTGAGAGCCGCGGTCGAATGAGGCCCGGCATGAACTTCTTCTACGGCCTGCATGCCAAGTTCATGGCGGTGATCGGCTTTGCCTTGTTGATGATGCTGGCAGCGGTCGTGCTGATCTGGCAGCGCCAGACCGCAACCCAGGAAGAAGTGCTGCAGCTGAGCCAGGACGCCACCCGCACGCTGGTGTACGACCGCCTGCGCGAGCGCGGCGAGGCCCAGGTCTCGCAAGTGGCGGACATGCTTGTGAATCCGGCGTATTACTTCGATCTGGACGCCATTGGCGCTATCACGCGCAGCATCCTCAATCAGACCGACGTGAGCTACGTGCTGGTGTACGACGCCAAGGGCAGCATCGTCCACGACGGCTCCGGCGATATCCCCACGTTCGGCCAGCAGATGTCCGATCCGCTGGCGCGGCAGATCGTCGCGTCCGACGCGCTGCAGGTGCTCAACACCGACGCGGTGATGGACATTTCCACGCCGATCCGGCTCGGCGACCAGCGCCTCGGCGGCGTTCGCGTTGGCTACTCGCTCGGCAAGATCCGTGCCGAGGAAGCGCACGTCAATCGTGAGATCACCGAACGCCTGCGTGAACTGGGCAGACGCCATCTGGCCTGGGTCGGTCTGCTGTTGCTGATGCTGGTGGCACTTGCGGTGCTGGTGGGCCTGCTGCTGCAGCGCGCGCTGGTGCGCCCGATCCGCCAGCTCTCCGATGCGGCGCGCGAGATCGAGGCGGGCAATTTCAATGCCGTGCTGCCGATGAACGGCCGCAAGGATGAAGTCGGCACACTGGTGCGCGCCTTCTCGCGGATGGCCGACAGTATCGCCCGCCATGACCGCGATATGCGGCGCATGGCCTACACCGATTCGCTGACCGGTCTGGCCAATCGCCTTGCCTTTCGCGAGACCCTCGATCACCGCCTGATGCGACTGCGCGGCGTCGGCCGCCAGCTCGCGCTGCTGTTCGCGGACATAGACGATTTCAAGCGGGTGAACGACACCTTGGGCCATGACGTCGGCGACGAGGTGCTGATCCAGTTCGCCAACCGCATCCGCGAATCGGTGGATCGGATCGGCGGTGAGTCCAGCGAGCTCGCGCGTTTCGGTGGCGACGAATTCGTCATCCTGCTGTATGGCGAAAACGAACAGACCGATGTGCGCGCCAGTGCGGTGCACTTGGCCGAAACCCTGGTCGCCGAATTGAGCCGGCCGATCGTAGTCCAGGATCGTCAGGTTTTCCTGGGTACGTCGATCGGCGTCACCCTGTTTCCGGAAGACGCGTCTGGCGCGACCATGCTGATGAAGAACGGCGACATCGCCATGTACCAGGCGAAGCTCGCCGGCAAGAACGGCTATCGCTTCTACAGCCGCGCCATGGATCAGGCGATGACCCGCAGGGTGCGCATCGAACAGGACCTGCGCGGCGCTTGGGAGCGCGGCGAGTTGAGTCTGGTCTACCAGCCGATCTATCGGGTCTCCGACAAGACACTGGTCGGCGCCGAAGCGCTGCTGCGCTGGCAGCATCCGGTGCATGGGCAAGTGGCGCCTTCGGTGTTCATCGATGTTGCGGAACAGAGCGGTTTGATCGAGATCATCGGCCCGGCAGTGATTCGCGCAGCCTGCAAGGACGCCGTGCGCTGGCGCCGCGAAGGCGCCGACGAGTTGTTCGTGTCGGTCAACGTGTCCGCGCGCCAGCTGCGCAGCGGCGATTTCCGGGAACACGTGATGACAGCGCTGGCCGACAGCGATCTGCCTCCGCGGTTGATGCATA
>JAYUIZ010000352.1:0-6617 GCA_043765595.1 Lysobacter sp.
CGACATGGACCTCCGACCGCAGCTGGCGGCCATTGCCGCGCCGCGAGCACACCACGCGCGACGATTACAACGCGATCAATGCCGAAAACCGCCACACGATCGTGCCGGACGGCTGGACTCACGAGCAGGACAACACCAAGACTGTACGCGGGGCCGATGGTGCGACCGTGCGCACACTGACGCGGGAGTTCGGCTTTAACGATTATCGCAAAGCAGCAGGCTTTGACTTCGGCCCTGCATACCGCTACTGGCAGAAAACTGCAGACTATTGGGCGAAAGTGCGCGCGCGATGGGACCGGCACCTGGTGCATGGCGACGGGCTGCGCATGAACACCAAAGTGGACGGTATGGCGATGATCATCCCGCTGTTCACCCAAGCCGGTGAGATTGAGACAGGTCAAGTGATTGCCGATACGCAGATCGACGCGGTGTTCGCAGCATGGGTGGATGCGTTGCCGCCAGCGCAGGCCGCTTCTTCCGCATCACGCTGACCCTCCAGCAGGTCCTGCCGACTGCCAGCACCAGCCGCCGTGCAGCCAATGCCGGTGATTGGCTCAAAGCGTCCGTAGAAAAGCTTCCAGCGCCTGAATTTCGTTTTCCTGCAGATCGATCGGCATAAGCAATGGCGACGATTTTGGAAACAAAACGTCCTCAGCCTGTTGGCCGCGCGGTTTCGGCTGCGGCATGCCTACGCGATACATCAACAGCACCGTACGCAGGTCGCGGAAGTGGCCTGCATGCATATACGGCGATGTTTCGCCGACTCCCAGCAGCGACGGTGTACGGAATGCGCCCACATCCTCGCTGCGCCCGGTTACCGCGTATCGGCCTACGTCTTGGCGCTCGGAACCGTAGAAGCTGATGCCGAGATTATGAAAACGGCCGTCGCTGAAGCTGGCGCCGTGATGGCAGTTCATGCAGCCGGCTTTCGTGCGGAACAGGTGAAGCCCCAGCAGCGCTTCATCCGAAAACGCTTGCTTGCGGCCCTTCATGAACGCCTGGTAGCGGCCTCGCGGCGTGGCCAGACTGCGCTGGAACGTTGCCAAGGCCGAGGCGACATCCCCCGGCTGCAGGCGTTCACGGGCGTAAAGCGCGCGTGCCGTGGCGGAGTAGTCGTCCAGCGTCAGCAGTCTCTGCCGAAAACCGTCCGCGTCGAATGCCATTTCGCCAGCATGCATGATCGGCGCCATCGCCTGTTCTTCGAGCGATCCGGCGCTGCCGTCCCAGAACAGACTGTCGGCGTAAGCGGCATAGCGCACGCTGGGGGCATTGCGGCGACTCGGCGTGCGGTCGTGTCCGAACGACACGCGACGCCCATCGGCCCAGCCCAGATCCTGGTCGTGGCAGCTCGCGCAGGCGATTTGCCCGGAGCGCGATAATCGGGGGTCGTGGAATAAGCGTCGGCCAAGCGCCACTTCATCGCGCGTCATCGAGCGCGCGTCCGGCGAAGGCGGTGCTGCCGGTAATGCCGCCAGTTCGCTCCACTCCACTCCGGGTAGCCTGCAGGGCGCCGGCCACGTTTGCGGCGGGCCCGCATACAGTCGTCGAAGCGTGCTGCTGTCGATCGGCGCAGCGTCTACCGTGCAGTAGCCCGCAGCAGGTTGCTCTGTCGCCGTTGCGGTATCGACGGCCGCCAAGCCGATATGCGCGGCGGACAGTACTGCCGCCGTCATGGCGGCAAGCATTGCGATGCGTAGAGCCGTCGCACGCATCAGAAACGCAGCCCAAGTTCGAGCCAATACTGGCGGCCCTGCTCGTACGAACTGATGCTGCTGGCGCTGCGGCGGCGATTGCTGCGATTGGTGACGTTGCTCACTTCAAGGCGTGCGAATGTGGTGGTGCGTTGGCGCCATTGGCGCTCCCATTCCAGGCTGCTGTTCAGCGTCCAGGTGTCGGGGAAGTCTGTGTCGGCATACACATCGACCGGCAGGCCGTCGATGGTCCGTGTTTCGACGAAGCCGACATCGCGATAGCCGGCGCGGTAGCGCAGAAAGTGGCTCATGGTCATGCCCCAGCGCTGCAGATCGCTGCGCGTTGCCAAGCGTACCGACCACGGGCGGTTGAAGTTGTCCGCCGGCAGCTCATCGAAGCGGATGCGCTCGCCGTTGTACAGCACGTCCTGTTCGGCAAGCAGCGGGTTGAGGCTGGAATCGTAGTCGGTGTAATTGCGGCGCACATCGGTCCAGTCCGCGGCCAGGAACCAGTGGTGCCGCGTCGGGCCCCATTCCCATGGATCCAGCGGGGCTAGGTTGAAGGTGTAGGTATCGCTGCTGCTGCGCCCATCATTGGTGTATTCGTAAACGTTTGCGACGTAGTTGGGGTCGGTGGTGTTGCGTACGCGGCGGCGCAGGATCTCGTCGCGACCTTCACGGCCGACCCATTTCGCGCCGAGCTTCAGTCCACCCAGAATCTGCTCCGCGCCGAGCGTCCGTTCGTCGCTATAGGGAATATCGAGTTCGACGAAACGATTGAGGCTGGCCGACGACGTGCCGGCGCTGTAGATCAGATTCGCACCGCGCGTGTAGCTGACACGCAGCGCATCGCGGCCTTCGCGCAGCGCATTGCCGAAAAAAGTCCGGCCAAAATAGCGGTTGATGCCTGCGGTGACGCGGGTGTCGCCGTCGCCGGACACGTCCCAAGCCACCGCCAGCCGCGGCGATACGGTCTGCTTGCGCATGTAGTCGTCGCCCTCCAGCCGCAATCCTGTCCGCAGTTGCACGCGTCCCCATTCGATTTCGTCTTCGATATACGCTGCGTAATCGTCCGCACGCACCTCGAACGCGCCTGCACGGTATACATCGCGCAGCGTCAGATATTGGCCGCGGCCGGTGCGCAGGGTCGGGGACAGCGAGCAGGCGATGGTGTCGACAATGCCGTTGCTGGCGGTGCAGGTGTCGGTGGGCGCAGAGCGGATATCCAGCGTGTGGTCGACCAGCCGCCGGTATTCGGCGAAACGCCGCGTCACCTCCAGCCCTGCGCTCAGCGTGTGCTGGGTCGGGCCCCAAGCCAGCGGCGCACGGTTCAGACGCAGCTGCATGCCTGTTTCGCGCTGGCGCTGATCAATGTCGCCCCAGGCGCCCTCGATGCTGGACGGGTTGCTGCGCGTTGGGTTGCCCCAGTTCTTGTCGGGCGACCAGTTCCAGTTCCGGAAATAATCCGCGACGCTGCGCCGCGAGCTTTCCAGGTCGCTGTGGGTCAAACCGATGCGAATATCGTAGCCGCCGCGCTCGAACGCGAGCTTGGCCCCGAAAACAGGGCCGCCCTGTCGAATGTCGAAGTACGAGTCGCGTGCGTTCTGGATGAAATAGCGTTCATCGGTGGGTGCGTGAATCGTGGTGGCTTCCAGCTGCATGCCGTTGGGCGCGGTCCAATCGACTTTCAGCGATGCGTTGATGTTCTGCCTGGTCATTTCCTTGCGACTGTCGTCCGCAGCGCTGTCGAAGCCGTTGACGTACCCACGCAGTGGAATGACCGAACGCACCAGATTCACCCGAGTGGCGATGCCCACTCCGTTTTTGAAACGGCCTTCCAGGCGCGCGCGCACGTCCCATTTCTCGAATTCAGGCTGCTCATCGGCGGTAGTCGACAGATCGAACGAAGGCCGCTGCGCCTCGTCGATCTTGTAATCCGTCCACGCCGAGCGGGTGGTGCGGACCGCGAGGCTGCCCGAGAGACGATCGCTGGCGCGACGCGTCGTGGCGTCGATCACGCCGCCGTTGAACCGGCCGAATGCCGCAGGCACATTGCTGTCGTAGACGGTGATGCGTTCCACCAGGCTTGTGTCCAGCGCCAAACCCTGGGTCGCGCTGGGTACATCGCCGTAGCTGTTCGCCGAGCTGTTGGTGGAGGGGTCGAGGTCGTTTGTGAAGTTGATCCCGTCTACCCGGAATGCATTCTGGTAATAGGGCGCGCCGTTGATGCTGATTTCGGCGGATCGTATTTCACCGGGCGTTTTGCCGTTGTTGGCGCCCTCGTCCAGCTGTACGTTCGGATGGAAGCGCAGCAGGGTGCCCAAATCGCCGTTGCCGCGCGGCAAGGCGCCGATGAACGTAGTGTCGAATTCGGCCGCTCCCTGATACTGGTTGAGGCGGTAGCCGACCACGATGATGTGATCGAGCTCGTCTGCAGCCGATGTCTGATTCTGATCGAATCGCTTCAGCGCGGGTGTCGCCGCTGCTGCGGGTACCTGGGGTGCCGGCGGTGTATTGTTTTGCGGCTTCGATACGGTCGTATCCTGATCCTGGGTGGTTCGCGGATTCGGGGTTGCGGCCTGAGCAGGAACCGTGGGGAGCGCCAGGGCAACGGCGATGGAAAGCGCGAGCATGCAGTACGGCATCGACAACTCCTGGTGGAATAGGGGTGGCTGCCGTAGTGCCAGGGCACGTTGGTGGCTGATTGCAATCGTTTAAGGACAGTGGAAAGAGAACGCTGACTCCGGCCTGTGTGCGGTCTGCGTCAGGTCGACTGTGCGTTATTGAGACTGATTATCATTTAAGGGGGCGAAGCTTGTCCAGCCCTGCTGTCGGCCTACGTGCACTGTCAAAGCGCGGCGATCCAAGTGCTCGTTGACATGCGCCAGCGGTTGGCGGCCTTGCCGTCTGAACAGGCTCACCCTGTCTTGGATTCGCTCGGCACGAAAAATCGCCGCAGGTCAGCGAAAGCGACTGGCTCCACGCCGGCTGCGGCCTATACTGCCTTTACTTCCAAGAGAGATTTCCAGATGGGTCCGATCATCGGTTTCGTGCTGGTCGTCGTTGGCGTCATCGTCTTCTTCAAAGCCGTGCGGATGGTGCCGCAGGGCTACGAGTGGACGGTGGAACGCTTTGGCAAATACGTCCGCACCCTCTCGCCGGGCCTGCACTTCCTGGTGCCGATCTTTTACGGCGTGGGCCGCAAGATCAACATGATGGAACAGGTGATGGACGTGCCCAGCCAGGACGTCATCACCAAGGACAACGCCGTGGTCAAGGTGGATGGCGTGGTCTATTTCCAGGTGCTGGACGCCGCCAAGGCCGCCTACGAGGTCGCCCAGCTCGAACTGGCCGTCCTCAATCTGGTGATGACCAACATCCGTACTGCGATCGGCTCGATGGACCTCGACGAATCGCTGTCCAAGCGCGATGAGATCAACGCCAAGGTGCTCACTGCGGTGGATCACGCTACCCATCCGTGGGGGTTGAAGGTCAATCGCATCGAGCTGAAGGACATCCAGCCGCCGCGCGATCTCATCGCCTCGATGCAGCAGCAGAAGATGGCCGAGCAGAACAAGCGCGCCGCGGTGCTGGAAGCCGAAGGCGTGCGCCAGTCGGCGATCCTGCGCGCTGAAGGCGAGAAGCAGGCCGCGGTGCTGGAAGCCGAAGGCAAGCGCGAAGCCTCGTTCCGTGAAGCCGAAGCCCGCGAGCGTCTGGCCGAAGCCGAAGCCAAGGCGACGCAGATGGTGTCCGACGCCATCGCCGCCGGCAACGTCAACGCCATCAACTACTTCATCGCCCAGAAGTACATCGAAGCGTTCAAGGCGCTGGCCGAGGCGCCGAACCAGAAATTCATCATGCTGCCGATGGAGTCGGCGGGCATCCTCGGCTCGCTCGCCGGCATCACCGAACTGGCGAAAGAAGCGCTGAGCCACCAGCAGGCCGGCAAGCCGCCGGCGATCACCCGCAGCGGAGGCTGAGCCATGCCGTTCGACATGCGTTGGGATGTGTTCGCCTGGGCGATCTTTGCGCTGGTGCTGTTTGCACTGGAAGTGATGGCGCCGGGCGCGTTCATGCTGTGGCTGGCGTTCGCCGCCAGCGCGGTGCTGGTAATCGTATGGGCGGTACCGGGCCTGTCGTTCCTGCTGCAGGCGGTGCTGTTCGTGGTGCTCGGCGTCGTGTCGATCCTGATTTACCGTAAATGGTTTCGCGGCAACGACGACGCGCCCACCGATCAGCCGGCGCTGAATCGCCGCACCGATCAGTTGTTGGGGCGGGTGGTGGTGCTGCAGTCGGCGATCGAGCGCGGCACCGGCCGCGTGCAGATCGCCGATGCCTACTGGACCGTGAGTGGCGCCGATCTGCCTGTCGGCACCAGTGTGCGCATCGTCGGCGCCGATGGCATGACCTTGGTGGTCGAACCCGTCGGCTGAGTTTCCGCGGCGCCCCCGTCGCCGCACCATGCGCAGGCGTGCGGTGAAAAAACGTCATGTGCGCGGCCGCGCATCCGTCGCCGCGCTCTGGGATAATGCCGGCCTTTCCGAACCGGCTCGGCACATGACGCAGAAAACCATCCTCAACGACGCCCACCGCGCGCTCGGCGCCAAGATGGTCGATTTCGGCGGTTGGGACATGCCGATCAGCTACGGCTCGCAGATCGACGAACATCATCGGGTGCGTCGCGACGCCGGCATGTTCGACGTTTCGCACATGACCGTGGTCGACCTGCACGGCGTGAACGTCCGTGCGTTCCTGCGCCATCTCGTCGCCAACTCGGTCGACAAGCTGCAGAAGTCCGGCAAGGCGCTCTACACCTGCATGCTCAACCCGCAGGGCGGCGTGATCGACGACCTTATCGTCTATTTTCTCGCCGAGGATTTCTTCCGCCTTGTGGTCAATGCCGCCACCCGCGACAAGGATCTCGCG
>JAYUIZ010000353.1:0-2359 GCA_043765595.1 Lysobacter sp.
CTGACGGCGGTTCCTCATTCCGTTTCGTGATCGGCGAGTATGGGGCGGGTAAAACCTTCTTCCTCAACCTCATTCGTGCTGTGGCGATGGAGCGCAAACTCGTTGTCGCCAGCGCGGACCTCAACCCTGATCGCCGGCTGCATGCGTCTGGTGGGCAGGCACGCTCCATGTATGCGGAACTCATGCGCAACATGGCCACGCGCACCAAGCCCGAAGGCGGTGCACTCGCTGGGGTGGTCGAAAAGTTCATCGCAACGGCCAAGTCCGAAGCCAAGTCTTCCGGCCAATCGACCGAGACCATCATCCACTCCAAGCTTGAACAACTGACCGAACTCGTCAACGGCTACGATTTTGCGGATGTGATCGCAGCGTATTGTCGCGGCGCAGAAGAAGGACAGGATCAACTGAAGTCGGACGCCATTCGCTGGCTCCGCGGCGAATTTTCCACGCGCACCGACGCTCGGGCGGCGCTGGGCGTTCGGGCCATCGTCGATGATTCATCGGTTTACGATCAACTCAAACTGATGGCGCGCTTCGTGCGCCTTGCAGGGTTCGGAGGGCTTCTTGTAAGCCTGGATGAACTGGTCAACCTCTACAAGCTCGCAAACTCGCAGGCGCGGAACGCCAACTACGAGCAGTTGCTACGCATGCTCAACGATTCCCTGCAAGGAACAGCGGTAGGTCTCGGCTTCATGCTCGGCGGAACTCCTGAGTTCTTGATGGATACCCGACGCGGCGTTTACAGCTACTCGGCGCTGCAAAGCCGCTTGGCGCAAAACACCTTTGCGGTCGATGGCTTGGTCGATTTCAGCGGACCCGTGGTGCGCCTGTCGGCGCTCACGGCCGAAGACTTTTACCTGCTCCTCGGCAAGATCCGCCATGTCTACGCCAGCGGCGACCCCGAGCGCTACCTGCTGCCTGACCCCGCCATCGCGGGCTTCATGGAGCACTGCGCCAATCGGATCGGCGACAGCTTCTTCCGCACGCCACGGACCACAATTACGTCCTTCATCAACCTGTTGGCCGTGCTCGAACAGAACCCCGAGGCAGACTGGAAGAATCTGCTCGGCCAAGTCGACATCGCCCCAGACACTGGGGGTAGCGACGAACTCGCTGTTGAACCCGACGACGAACTCGCGTCTTTCAAGCTGTAATCCGCATGAGCGCTTCGTCGGCGTTTCTGCAACTCAATCCTCGGATACAGCACTACTTGTGGTCCGAGGGCTGGGGCGCGCTTCGCGCCGTCCAGGAACTGGCCATCCCGAAGATTTTGCCTGCCGATCACGATGTCATCGTGGCGGCGAGCACGGCCTCGGGCAAGACCGAGGCCGCGTTCCTGCCCGCCTTGACCTATTTGCTGGGTCAGGAGCGCCCAGGCCTAATCATCTACATCAGTCCGCTCAAAGCTCTGATCAACGATCAGTTCGAACGACTTGATCGCCTGTGCGAGAACCTGGAGGTGCCGGTGTGGCCGTGGCATGGCGACATCAGTGCATCAAGCAAGACCCGTTTTCTGCGCGATCCCTGGGGCGTGCTGCTGATCACACCCGAGTCTCTGGAAGCCCTGTTCTGCAATCGCGGCACGGCTGTTGCCGGCCTGTTCGAGCGCACGGCCTACCTGATCGTCGATGAGCTGCACGCCTTCATCGGTTCCGAACGGGGAAAACAACTGCAATCGCTGATGCATCGCATCGAAACCGTGCTCGGACGAAAACTTCCGCGCATCGGTCTGTCGGCAACGCTGGGCGACATGCAACTGGCGGCCCATTTCCTACGCAGAGGCAGCTCAGTAAAAATCGTTGATGCTCCCTCTGGCGGGTCGGAGTTGAAGGTGCTGGTCAAAGGCTACGAAGAGCCCATTCCCGATCCGGATGCCGCGGACGAGTCCGAAGAGGAGCGCGCACCGCCATCGATCGCGCAGCATCTCTTCACGGCGTTGCGAGGCACCAACAACCTCGTGTTTCCCAACAGCCGCCGCGAGGTGGAACGCTACACCCACCTCCTGAGCAGCTTGTGCGAAAACGCCCATGTCCCGAATGAGTTCTGGCCGCACCACGGCAACCTGTCGAAGGAAATCCGCTACAAAACCGAAGCAGCCCTGAAACAGAAGGAACGCCCAGCGACGGCGGTCTGCACCAGCACTTTGGAACTTGGCATCGATATCGGAGCGGTCAAGAGTGTATGTCAGATCGGCACGCCGCCGTCGGTGGCCAGTCTTCGCCAACGGCTGGGGCGATCGGGCCGACGTCCGGGAGAGCCGGCCATCCTGCGCGGCTACGTGATAGAAGATGCCATCGACAAGCAATCGGGTCTTGCCACCCGCTTGCGGCTCGACACGGTGCAGATCGCCGCAGCCATT
>JAYUIZ010000354.1:0-6583 GCA_043765595.1 Lysobacter sp.
TGGCGGCCGCAGCGATCGCAGCGAGGCGCAGTTCGATCGGCACCCGCACCCAGCCCTGATCGCTGGCGTATTTCAGCAGCGAGGCCACGCCGAAGAACAGCACCAGCATGCCGATCTTCACCGGCACGTTGCCCTCGGTGAACCAGCCGCGCACCCAGCCGAAAGCCTTCGCGAACACATCCGGCGGCGGCGGACGCTGAGGACGCGGCGCGTGCCGGGCCGCGGCGCCTGCGGCCTGCTGGCGCTGACCCGGGACCGGATCGGCCAGTTTCCTGCGCGGCGGCAGCGGTGGTGGCATCGCAACCGTCTTTTCGGCAAGAGCTGCGGGATCGTCAGGAAGATCGAAGCGCGCACGGCGCGACGCGGACGCGCCGGGATACGCGGGATCGGATAGGCCTGCGTCGGCGGCGACTGGGCCGGTGTGGGCGACATCGCGTGCGACCGGATCACGCTTGATGGCGTCGAGTGCGCTGTCAACCGGCGCGACACCGTCGCGCCAGGTCTCCGCGCTGCGCGCCGGGGGCGCAGCGGCCATCGAAGGCTGCGCGCGCGCTGCGGAATCCAGAGTCGATGCAAGCGCCGCGCCATGCGTGGATTCCACCTGTCGCAATCGTCCATGCAGTTGCTCGACATCGCGCTCCAGCGCATCGATGCGCGCCTTCGCATTGCCTATCTTGACCAGCGCCACGACCAGCAACACCGGCACCGCCAGCGCCACCAAGGCCAGCAGGACCAGAATTCCAGCGAAATCATCCATCTTCAGCCGCCCTCGGCGCGGCGCACCCCTCGTCCACCACTGACCGTCTACAACCGGGCGAACACCGGCGCAGCCTTCCCCATGCCGCCATGAAATGCAACCAGCCCGGCCACATGTAGCGCCCGGAAGCGCCTCCGGTAGCGTCTGGTGATACCCCTGCGGACCGTGCGCTGCAGACCAGGGCAACGGTGCTCCGAACCCCGTCATCGAAGCTCAATGCTCCGATGACGGAGCTGAAAGCCGACAGCGGAGTTCGCAACTGGGCTGGCGGCGCTGCAGACTCGCATAGCGAAGCTCTAAACCCGGATGACCGTGTTCCGATCTCGGGCGGCACAGCGCAGAGCCCGGACGACGGAGCTCCGCACTCGGCACACGGGGATCAACGCCCGGGCGCCGCAGTTCCCGATTCGGAACGCGGAGCTGTGGATTCAAACGATAGAGCGCAAGCCGCTGCGATGGCCCGGCGAAGCAGATTGAACGAATGCGCCGGCCCGGTGGTCCGTACATGCCAACGGCATCATGCATCGTCGCATCGCGCAGACACAGGCATGCGCTCACAGATCGTACGCTTTCCCCACAACAGCTAGATTCAGCCCGCCGTACACCGCTTGGCATAGCGGCGCACGCTTTTTTCGCCGATGGAAATTCCATTTTATCCGGCATTGATCACAAAGAGGCCTGCGCTGGGCTCAATCGACCATCGCCGCGTGAAAGGGAGTGCTGTCGCCGCAAGTAAATATCCATCGGAATAACAGCGTGGAAGGCCAAACAACGCACAGCAGCCCGCTGTTCTGGCGAATCGAGGCGACTTCACTCGCGACGTGCAACACCATTGCCACGCCTCCGCCGTCGCGAGCCATCATCGAAGCCAGACCGTGCGCGAACAAACCGATTGCCGTCATCGTTCAAACGGCATGCGGTGGGCATGAAGCCCACCCTACGAGCTCTGCCGGCACAAAAATATCCGGTGGTGGGCACCGACAATCGGCTGGGCGGGCAGCTGGGCACCGACCATCTGATCCTCCACAGCCGCCGCCGCATCGCTTTTCCCGGCGAAGAGCGCCTGCCGGAAGTCGGCCACGCCACAAAAACTATCGCCAAGCATTGCGCGCGGCAGGGCTGAAGGCGCACGCCGACCTGTACATGCGCAGCCATTTCGGCAGCGAGGACGCCTACGCCAGCGTGCGCGCTAATCGACAGCGGGGCCGAGTTCGATGGCGTGATGGCAGCGTCCGACAGGATCGCGATCCGCGCGATCCGCGCGCTGTCCGAATCCGGCCGGCGCGTGCCACAGGATGTCCCGGTGGTCGGTTTCGATGACATCTTGCTGGCCGAACACAACCATCCGGCGCTGACGCCGGTGCGCCAGGAGCTGGCGCAGGGCGCGATCAAGCTGGTCGACACGGTGATCGCATCGATCCGCGGCGAGAAAACTGCATCCATCACGCTGGCGCCGAGCCTGATCGTCAGGACGTTGGCATAGCTCGAGAGTTCCAAGAATTTGACCAACTGCCATTCAGCTGCATGCTCGCGATAACAACAATTCCGAGCTACTTCTTGCGAAAAATCTCTTAGCAAACGATGATGCCCAGACAAATTTCCTGCTGCGCACGATCATTTGTTGCCCTAGACTCTGACCGGCGGAAGCCATCGCTTCACTATGTAGACGACGACTGCCAAGGACTGAAAGATGAAGCTCAAGAAAATAGTCACGATAGGTTATGAAGGTGCCGAAGTAAGCGATTTCTTAGCAACCCTCTCACATCTCGGGGTCACCACCCTACTCGATATCCGTGAGTTACCTATATCGAGACGGAAAGGCTTTGCAAAAAATGCACTCCGCGAAGGGTTGCTATCAGTAGGGATTGAATATCGTCATGAACCAAAACTAGGATCTCCAAAAGAGATTCGTCATGATCTGCGTGACAACGGAGACTATAAAAAATTTTTCAAGGACTTTGATCGTCACTTAAAACAACAAGCTGACCTACTTGAAGCTCTGTCAATCGAATTGACCGGCACAGTAGCTTTGCTTTGTTATGAGCGAGACTTCACTACATGCCATCGCCGATCAGTGGCTGATGCACTTGCAAAAATAACGGGAATTACACCAAAACATCAGGGGGTACATGGAGATGCCCAACGGAAAGCTACAGCGCGTTCGCGTACGCATTCTGGTCAAAGCCTATCCGCAAACTAGCAGTAAGTATGAAGAGACTGTCTGCGTAGCTGCCATCACTGAAGATGGCAATGAAATGCTGCGCCTCTATCCAATCAGATATCGACATCTTTCTGAAGAAAAAAAATTTGATCGTTTCGACTTGGTTGAATTAGATCTTGAGCCAACGAAAGGCGATTCGCGGCCAGAAAGCCGCCATGTTGACGAAGCATCCATTCGAATTGTCAGCCGTGGCACTAAAGTGACACCGAGAGACAAAGCAAAACTCTGGCAACCATTTGTAGTTCCAACGCTCAAAGAATTACACGAACAACAAAAATCAACACAACGCAGCTTCGGGATAATTAAACCGGATGACGGCAGTCTAAAATTTTTCGTCGAGCGGGAGGAAGAGGCTGAAGAAGAAGATCGCGCAATCAACAACGCTGCCTTCCAGATGTTCTCTCTCTTCGAGGAATCTCTCCCGCAATTACAAAAACCTGAGTATTCTTTCGGATATCGCTTTACATCTGGGGGCCATCCCCATAGGCACCATATCCACGATTGGGAGGTGCAAGCTACTTTTTTTAACTTTCGTCGTCGTTACGGCGAGCAAGCCACAGATAAGCTGAAAGAAATGTATCAATCGGTCATTCCTTCAAAAAGCCCTCACTTCATAATGGGGACAATGAAAGCCAGACCACAGTCCTTTATTGTGATTGGCATTTTAAGACCAGGCGAAGAGATGGATCTCATAGAACGTCAACCTGGTCTTTTTTAGCTCGTAGGCTGGGTCATCGACCCAGCGTTTTGCTTGAACGAAGATGCTGGGTCGATAACCCAGCCTACTCACTATTTGCGGGACAGGACACTAGAAGCAGACGTTCGTTTTTTCCGTAAGCTGGGTGCTGTGCACCCAGCTTTAAACATACCAGTGTGAATGCTCGGTCGAGGAGCCAGTCTACGGCCCTGGACGACATCAAATAGATACCTGCATCCGCGGATCCCCGATGATCGGCCGGTCATTTCTTACGCGGCAATAGCACTGCATCACACCGCCCAACCGCCCCCTCACACAACCTGTCAAATTCAACAGGTTCCCGGCAAAGGGTCAGGTTCATTTCGCCAACGTCCCCTTCGGGTCGAAAGCAGCATCAAACCTCATCATTCGCCACTCCGCCCCTTTCATTACGGACAGCATGGTGCTTACCCCGCAAGCAGATCCCTCCTCAGGCTTCGCCTTCGTTCGGGATGACACTGCTTTTTTGCGGGTGAAAAACCCCAGAAACACGAAAGCGCCCGAAGGCGCTTCCGTGACGATGCCGCTGCGATGCGCGAGGGTGGGGTTCGCTACGCTCACCGCCGCCCTACGAACGACTGCGGCGATTATTTTGCGGCGACGACTTTCACCAGTTCCAGGCACTTGGTCGAATAGCCCCACTCGTTGTCGTACCACGACACGATCTTGACGAAGGTGCTGTCCAGCGCGATGCCGGCATCGGCGTCGAAGATCGAGGTGCGGGTATCGCCGCGGAAATCAGTGGCGACCACCTTGTCTTCGGTGTAGCCGAGGATGCCCTTCATCGCGCCCTCGCTTTGGGCCTTCATTTCGGCGCAGATCTCGGCATAGGTGGCGGGGGTTTCCAGTTCGGCCACCAGGTCCACTACCGAAACGTCGGACGTCGGGACGCGGAACGACATGCCGGTGAGCTTGCCCTTCAGTTCCGGCAGCACCACGCCCACGGCCTTGGCCGCGCCGGTGGACGAAGGAATGATGTTTTCCAGGATGCCGCGGCCGCCGCGCCAGTCCTTGTTGGACGGGCCGTCAACGGTCTTCTGGGTGGCGGTGGCGGCGTGCACGGTGGTCATCAGGCCGCGCTTGATGCCCCAACGATCGTGCAGCACCTTGGCGATCGGTGCCAGGCAATTGGTGGTACAGGACGCGTTGGAGACGATAGCCTGGCCGGCATAGCTGGCGCAGTTCACGCCGCGCACGAACATCGGGGTGTCGTCCTTGGACGGTGCCGACAGAATCACTTTCTTGGCACCGGCGGTCAGGTGCTTGCCAGCGCTGTCCTTGTCGAGGAACAGACCCGTGGATTCGATGACGACCTCGGCGCCGACTTCGTCCCACTTCAGGTTCGCCGGGTCGCGTTCCTGGGTAAGGCGGATACGCTTGCCGTTGACGATCAGGGTGTTGCCGTCGACCGACACCTCGCCCTTGAAGCGGCCGTGGACCGAGTCGTACTGGAGCATATAGGCCAGATAGTCGGGTTCGAGCAGGTCGTTGATGCCGACGATCTCGATCTCGTCGCCGAAGTTCTGGACGGCGGAACGCAGGACATTGCGGCCGATGCGGCCGAAACCGTTGATACCAACCTTGATCGCCATGGGCGGGTCGCTCCTGAGCAGGGGGGGTGAGGACGGGGAAGCCCGGTATTTTAGCGGATCGGCGGACGACGCGGCCCCGGGCCGTCGCCTCGCCGTCGAGGACAGGGGCCTGCATCGGCCAATCACCCTGACAGATTTGACCGGTGGCCAAATGTTAAGAATTTGATCATTCTCAATAATGCGTCCGGAAAAGCGCGCGATTGTGTCGACCAATCCGGCATAACCAATCCACAGCACAGGAGTTTCACCTCTATGACCACCCGTTCTATCCGTCGTTTCGCCCCGCTCGCCGCCGCCCTCCTCCTTGGCGGTCTCGCCGCCCCCGCCTTCGCCCAGCAGGCCGGCGAATGGACCTTCGGCGTCGGCGCACACCAAGTCAACCCGAAATCCGACAACGGCAGTCTGGTCGGCGGCACCCTCGACGTGGAAGTGGGCAGCAACGTCCGTCCGACGATCACCGCCGAATATTTCGTCCGCGACAATCTAGGTATCGAAGTGCTGGCCGCGTGGCCGTTCGAGCACGACATCAGCATCGCCGGCTTGGGCCAAGTCGGTTCGACCAAGCACCTGCCGCCGACCGTCTCGCTGCAGTACCACTTCGGCCAAGGCAAGGTGAAGCCGTTCGTGGGCGCAGGCATCAACTACACGCTGTTCATGAGCGAAGACACCGAAGGCGCACTGGCCGGCAGCGATCTGGAGCTGGACGATTCCTTCGGCCTGGCGCTGCACGCCGGCATCGATTTCAAGGTCGGCGAGAAAGGCGCGATCCGCATCGACGCCCGCTGGATCGACATCGATACCGACGCCAAGCTCAACGGCGTGGACATCGGCACCGTGAACATCGACCCGCTGGTCTACGGCGCGGCTTACGTCTTCCAGTTCTGATCGGCATGGTTTTGATCGACCAATTTTGATCTTCCAGCGCTGATCGCCGCAGCGCGACGGGCGGGCCAGGGCATGCCATGGCCCGCCCGATGACTGCAAAGAACGGATCATCTCGGATACTCTCTCCTTCGCCATGATCCGTTCTGTTTTTTCTTCCCCGCCTGCATTCCGCCCGACACCGCCCCACCGCAGCGTTTCGCTAGCGGTTTTTTTCGTGTGCGCGTTGCTTGCGGCACTGTCGCCCACCGCTGCGCATGCCTGGGGCGGTTATGGCCATCGCCTCATCGCACGCTTGGCCGAAACCGAGCTCTCGCCGCAGGCCCGCGCGGAAGTCGCGCGCCTGCTGGGCGCAGCAGACGATCGCAAACGCGACCGGCGCATGCTCGGCGACA
>JAYUIZ010000355.1:0-6570 GCA_043765595.1 Lysobacter sp.
CGAACAGTGGCGTCCCCACGGGGATTCGAACCCCGGTGTCCACCGTGAAAAGGTGTTCCGCAGCGCACTCAGCCGTCGGCTTTGAGCAGCACCATCGAATCGTCGCGGGTCGATTCGATATGCGCGCGCACGATGCGCTCCACGTCCTTCACCGATCCAGTCTGCCACACGCGGAACATCTCGGTGTGTTCGTCGATTGCCAACGCAGCGCGGCCGGGCGCGACGAAATGCGCATGCACGTACCGCTGCGAAATGGTCAGCAGCCGACTGACGATTTCGGTCGCGATGGACTGCAGCTTGGGCAGCGTCAACCAGAGATGGAAGCTGCGGTTCGACTCGCCTGCCGCTTTCATCCTGCGTGCGGACAACGGTGGCACCAGCGCGTCGAACGCGGCTTCGGCCTCCTTACGATTCTCATGCCGCTCGCATCGCGCGCCTTCCGCACAGATCGCGGGTTCGATCACCAGCCGGATGCCGAACACTTCCTCGGCCTCGCCGATCGACATCGGGCGCACCTGGAATCCGCGATTCGCACGGTAACCCCGACCCCAACCTTGCCCGGCACGCGCGGGAAGGAGAAAACCGCCGCATGCAATGGACCATTCGCCTTCAACCACTGGCATCGGACCCAGGACTACGGTTTGAGGCAATGCTTGCCCGCGGCATGGAACCGCAGGCTTGCGAACGACGGCTTACGGCCGCGCGCTTACGGCCCGCTCTTCGTCTTCGCCGCCTCGCCCAGGAACGCCAGCCCCAGCAGCGCGAACTTGCCGCTGTTCTGCGCGGAATTGCCCATGTTCGCCAGCGTGTCGTTGGTGGTGTGGATGTGCGGGAAACTGCCTCCGTTGGCGCTGCCCGCCTCGAAAAAATACCCAGACGGATAACCGGCGCTGGTCCACGACGCGTGATCGGAGCAGGCGTACCCGCAGGTGTCGGTACCGCGCACCATGCCCCGCGGCGCGAGATAGGTGTCGAACAGATTGGTCAGGAAGACCTTCAGCTCCGGATTGGAAAAATCCGTCACCAGGCGCATGTCGACATTGGTCGACGCGCGGTAATTGGTCATGTCCATCTGCAGCACCGCGACCACGTTTGCGCCGGCGGCCTTGTGCGCCCTCGCGATCGCGTTCGAGCCGCGCAGGCCCACTTCTTCCGCGGCATAGCCCATGAACTTCACCGTGCGACGCGGCTTCCATCCGCTGGCCATCGCGATCCGCAGCACCTCGGTCAGGGTCGCGATGCCGGACGCATCGTCGTCCGCGCCCGGCGCGCGCTGTCCCAGATTGCCACCGGCGCTGCCGTTGATCGAATCCAGATGCGCGCCCAGCACCACGATCTCGTTCGGCTGATCGGTGCCGCGGATGGTGAGGATGACCGACGGCTGGGTCGAACAGTTGCTGCAGCCGAACAGCTCCGAGGTTACGTCGGTGCGCGTGCCGGCCAACCCCTGCCAAGTGTCGCGGATCCACTCCGCGGCGGCCTTGCCTTCCGGGCTGGCGTAGTAGCGGTTCTGGTAGCCGGCCAGATGCGCGATGGTGGCGTGGATGTTGGCGTGCTGCACCTGGGTCAGCCACGGATCGACCGTCGCCTGATTGTCGATGCGGTAGTCGACCAGGGTCGCAGGGCTTTTCATCGCCTGCAGCGAGTGGTCGGAACGCACGAACGCCTCCGCTTCGGCGCGGGTGGAGAATGCGAAGTAGCCGCCGCAGCGCCCTTCGCCCACATGGATGCGCTGGGAGATTCGGCTGAGATCCAGCGCCTTGATCTGCGCGATCACCAGCGGCGTGCCGGCGCTGTCGGCTTTGGCGACGACGTTCTTCACCAGATCGCGCATGCCGCCGTAGCTCTTCCGCGACATCACCACATAGACCGGCGCGAACGGATTGCGCTCCAGCAGCCGCGACGCGTGCGCTGCATCGGTATGCGCATCATCGCCGTGGCCGCGGACATGCCCACGATCGGCTTCCGGCGCCTGCGGCAGGCGCTGCGACCGGGCAGATGCAGGACCGATCGGGAGGGCGGCGCACACCGCGACCGCAAGACACACTGTCAGGAAACGCATCATGACCTCCGGGCCGTGGAACCGCGGACGCTTCCGCAGGCAGGGATCATAACGCTCCGGCCAGCATGGCTGCCGCCGGTGATGCCCAGCCCCGGAATGCCTGACGCGAATTGTCTACGCCGGAAACGACAATCCCTCCCGCGTGCGGGAGGCGTTGCGTAGACGGGGCCGGCGATGCGGGTCGCTGCTGGCCCGCATGAGATCGATCGATCAGAAGGTGATGCTCCAGCCGTTGATGTAGCCGACATCGCCGGCCGCGTTGTCGTTCACCTGCAGGTTCCACGTACCGTTGAGCGCTTGCGAAGACAGGTTCACGCCGAAGGTCTGCACGATGTTGTCGGCGCTGCCGCCGGCGCGGTTGTGCAGCACATAGATCGAGCCGTCCGGCGCCACCAGATCGACCTTCAGATCTCCCTTGTAGGTGTGGACGATGTTCACCGCGACCCGCGTGGTGGCGGACGCCGTGCCGCTGCGGCCGGAGACTGTGATCGGGCTGTTGACCGTAGCGTTGTCGCCGATCGTGTAGTCGATGGCATTGGTGTAGGTCTGCGTGCCGCCGCCGCTGCTGCCGACCGTCACCGCTCTGCTGACGGTGTTGCTGGCGCCACCGTTGTCTGTGACCGTCAGCGCGACCGAGTACGTGCCTGCCGTCGCGTAGATCCTGCTGGGGTTGGTCGCGGTGGAGGTGGCGCCGTCGCCGAAATTCCAGCTGCGGCTGGCGATGGTGCCGTCGCTGTCGGTGGAGATGTCGGTGAAGCTCACGGTCAGACCGCTGACGCTCGACGTGAAGTTCGCCACCGGCGGCGCATTGCCGCTGCTGCCCGTGGTCTTGGCCGCCTCGCCGAGGAAGGCCAGACCCAACTGCGCGAACTTGGCGCTGTTCTGCGCGGAATTGCCCATGTTGGCGAGCGTATCGTTGGCGGTGTGGATGTTCGGGTTGTAGCCGCCGCTGGCGGTGCCCGATTCGAAGAACATCGCCGACGGGTAACCGGCGCTAGTCCATGAGGCGTGATCGGAACAGCCGTAGCCGCAGGTGTAGCTGCCGCGAGTCATGCCCAGCGGCGCCAGATAGGTATCGAACAGATTGGTCAGGAACGCCTTCATGTCGGCGTTGGAGTAATCCGTGACCAGACGCATGTCGACCGCCGAACCCGACCGGTAGTTGGTCATGTCCAACTGCAGCACGGCGACCACGTTCGCGGCCGCGGCCTTGTGCGCCTGCGCGATGGCGTTGGAACCGCGCAGGCCCACTTCCTCGGCAGCGTAGCCCATGAACTTCACGGTGCGCTTGGGCTTCCAGCCGTTGGCCATCGCGATCCGCAACACCTCGGTCAGGGTCGCGATGCCGGAAGCGTCGTCGTCGGCACCCGGCGCGCGCTGGATGGTGCTGCCGCCGCCGCTGCCGTTGATCGAATCCAGATGCGCCCCCAGCACCACGATTTCGTTCGGCAGCTCGACGCCGCGGATGGTCAGGATCACCGACGGCTGGGTCGAACAGGTGCTGCACGTCGACAATTCCGAAGTGACGTCGGTGCGGCTGCCGGCCAGTCCCTGCCAGGTGTTGCGGATCCATTCCGCCGACGTGCGCCCGGTCATGCTGGTGTAGTAGCGGTTCTGGTATGTCGACAGCGTGTTGATGGTGTCGTAGATGTTCGTGTGCTGGACCTGCGACAACCACGGCGTGACCGTGGACTGATTGTCGATGGTGTAGGCGGCGAGCAGCGCATTGCTTCTCATCGCGTGCGCCGAACGGTCCGAAGCGATGAACGCATCCGCCTCCTCGCGGGTCGCGAACGCGAAGAATCCGCCGCAGCGCTGCTCGCGCTGATGGATGCGCTCGGCGATCCGGCTGAGCATCTGCGCTTCGATCTGCGCGACCATCACCGGGGTGCCCAGCCCGTCGGCCGCTGCCGCGCCGTTGCCGACCAGATCGCGCATGCCGTCGTAACTTTTTCTGGCCATCACCACGTGCACAGGCGCGTGCGGATCATGCTCCAGGCGCATTGATACCAGCGCGGCATCGGCATGCTCATGCGCATGCTCCGATTGCGCATGCTCCGATTGGGCATGCTGCGATTGTGCATGCCGGTCCCGCGCATGGGTGTGCTCGCCGGACTGCGCGAATGCGGATGCCGCGAACATGCCGGCCCCGATCAAGACTGCAAACAAACTGCTTCCTGACTTCATTGCTTTTCTCCCTTTGTTCCGCCTTGATTGTCTCGGCGGATTCGCATTTGCCGCGCTCGCAGATCACCCGCGATGACGGCTCCTTGGTTTCCCCCTAAAACACGCTGACCGCCTGCCCTGCACGATCGCCCCGCCCATCGATGCGATGCCGAATGGGAAGCGCGCCTTACGTCGTGCGCGCTGATGCTGCGGCGCGATGCCGTTGATGGTGCCAATTTCGACCTGCTTCCGGACCGTTGTCGCACGCGCGAACTGACGTATTCAAGCGCCGCAGTGCGATCAAGCCGCATCGCGAGCCATCGCCTCGCAATATCGGAACGCGAAGCACTAGCTGTCGCCTAAACCAAGCCGCGGAGCGTCTTCGGCTAGAATAAATTGTTAGCCCTCTGCGCTGGGTAATAAAGCTGCTGCATGTAATTGAAAAGATACTTCGTATTCAAACAGGCTGACCTTTGGCACGACGCAAACAGCGTAACGCAGGGTCTCGCTGATTTGTTTGGCGACGATAACGCCATTGACCTCTTTGGTCTTGCCGATTGTTTGGCCTACCCAGCCCATGTATCTCATAAGTTGTCCAATTGTGTAATCGGGCGTTCTGCCGCGCTTTAGCTCAAAGACATAGAAATTTCCCGCATCGTCGATTGCCAGAATATCTATTGGACCAACGGCCGTAGGAAACTCGATGCCATCACGGCCAGTAGGATCGACATACACGCGCAAGCGCCGCCCATGCACTGGGATAGATGCTAGGTTTTGAGCGAGGAAATCCCTTAGCTGGTACTCCAAGCCAAAGACAGTCTCCTCTGTAACCTCAGGCGCATTATCGCTGCCCGGCTCCATGATTTCGCTAAGGACGGGGTTGTTTGTCAGCTCCGTTCCAGGTGGGAGCAGCCTGAACTCCCGATCCGTTTCTAGGAGCGTCCAACCTAACTTTTTGAGCCCGGCGCGGACTTTTTGAGAGGTACTTTCGGTCGGATCGCACCCCAGAGGTATCTCCTTCGGATTCTGTCGCAGCCACTCTTTCATCGGATGAATGGAGACGCCTCCATCCACTTGCGGGATCAGTACCAGATGATTTTTTCGCATGATGGCCAGAATATCTCCTCAGAGGGCTAACGATACGATTGCTGCGGTTGAATCCTTCGCTATTCACGCACGGCTTACCCGCGCACAGCTTGCATCTCCTGCTCCACGCTTCCGACGATGGATTGATCGTGCAGGCTGGAAAGACACTGCTATTCAAGCGCGGATCACGACAAGTCGCGCAGCGGGCCGCTCCACAAAAAAACGCCCCGGCATGAGCCGGGGCGCTGCGATGCATAAGACTCGACTCGTTGGACACGAAGCCCTCAGAGCCGGATGCCTGCCGCCTTGCGGCGGCAGGCGCGTCAACATTACGGAGTGCGGGTGGCCTTGAGTGTCACGCCCGAGTACGCGGAGTACGCGCGGACGTTGACGTAATACACGCTGCCGGCCGTCGGGTTGTTGAAGGTGCAGGTTTCGGCATTGCCGCCGGTGTACGGGCGGCAGTTGTAGGTGGTGGTGGTGGGCGCGGAGCCGAGATTAACGTACATGTCCGCATCGCCGGTACCGCCAGCGATGTTGAACACCAAGCTGGTCGTGCCGGCCGGCACGGTCACCGAGTAGGTCGTCGACGTGGTGTTGGTCGCCTGCGACGGCAGCGCGACGTTGAGCACGACGGTGCTTGTCGGCGGCGGGGTGGTGCCACCGAACAGCGAATACAGCAGACGGTTCGGCGAGCCGGCACCGGGGTTGGTCACTTTGTTCGGCGTCGAGTTGTTGATGATCGCCGTAGTGACCTGGGCCGGCGTGGCGCTCGGGTTGTTCGCCAGATACAGCGCGGCGACGCCAGCGACGTGCGGCGATGCCATCGAAGTGCCGCTGATGGTGTTGGTCGCGGAGGTGCCGGTGTACCAGGCCGAAGTGATCGACGAGCCCGGGCCGAAGATGTCGAGACAGGTGCCGAAGCTGGAGAACGAAGAACGCGCATCGGTGTTGGTGGTGGAACCGACGGTGATCGCAGACGCAGCGCGGGCCGGCGAGTAGTTGCAGGCGTTGTCGTTGCTGTTACCGGCCGCGACCACCACGGTGACGCCGGCAGCGCTCATGCGCGCGACCGCATCGTCGGTGGCCTGCGAAGCGCCGCCGCCGAGGCTCATGTTCGCGACTGCGGGCTTGACGTGGTTATTGGCGACCCAGTCCATACCGGCGATCACGCCCGAGTTGGTGCCCGAGCCAGTGCAACCGAGCACGCGGACCGGATGGATGGTCACGCCCTTGGCGACGCCGAAGGTGCTGCC
>JAYUIZ010000356.1:0-6566 GCA_043765595.1 Lysobacter sp.
GAAGGCCCTCCTACACAATCTCGGGGCTGAAGCCCCTCCTACAACAGCGCTCTCCTACGACGTGCATCGCGACGGCATCGCATCTCCGTCCGCCGCATCCGGAACAGCAACATCGGGATAATGCGCTACGACGCCGCAGCACCCGGGCACCAACATCGATGAAAATTTCACCATCGCCGCGGCTCGAAGCCGCGCGCGTGTGGCTACCGAACGGCAACACCCAAGCTGTTTACCCCGGCGCCGCAGCAACATCACACCAATATTGGTGAAATGTTCACCACCCATGCAGCTGGCGGCCTCTTCAACGGCGCAACAGCACGCCAACACCGAAGATTTCCGCCCCGACGCCGCAGCTCCAAGCCCCTCGAACAACGCTCCGGACAGCGCATTCGCTGCCCGGAACGTCACTTCTTTCAACCCCCAGCCGGTGCCGACGGCTCCACACGTCGAGCGGTCTTGCCGAACCGCGCCGACAGCGATTGCCGCAAGCCTTCCAGACCCTGATTACGGCCCGAGACCTTCAACAGCGCATAGCCTTCCAGCGATGCGTTCATCACATCGCTGCCCAACGCCATCTCGGAATCCTCGGCGCGCTCGGTCAGCCGACGCAGGCGCGCCAGCCGGGGTCGCAGCACATCCACCGCCGCCAGGTCCGCCCGTGCCTCGACCAGGTCGAAGCTTGGCGGAATCACCTGCGGGTTCTGCTGCAACACCGTCAGCGTCTGCCGGCAGAACGCCTCCGACTTGTCACCCATCTTGGTCAGCCCCCGCCGATCCTCCGGCTGCAGCGCCACCAGCCCCGCCAATCGCGCTTCCAGCGCCGACAGCGCCGCATCAATCGCATCCAGGTCGTCGGCGTTCAACGCCAACGACATCAGATTCTGTGTCATCGCTCGATCCTCCTGTTGATGCCCGGGACCGTTTCCGGGGCGCAGGCAGCATCGCGGAACGATCGCGGAATGGATGTCGGTGCATGCCGCGATGGTGGGTAGGGATTTTCCGACACGGCAGCGGCGCCCTTCTCCATGCGCAGCGGGGAGAAGGGCGCTCAGCACCGGGTGAGGAGCGCTTTTCGCCGGGCGCATCGCTGCACGCCGCGGATCGCTCCGCATTTCGTGGTCAGCCCAGCAAAATAGCTCAGGCCCTCACAAGAACCTGATTTGCAGTTCTCAGTTACTTCTGTGCGTGCCAGCGTGTCCAGAACTCGGCCAATAAACGACGCAAATAATTCGCCCAAGACCCGAATGGCACTTACATAAGCGCAGCATCCAGATTTTCGTCACTCCCGCGCAGGCGGAAATCCAGTGACTTCAGGCCTTTTCGACCAAGCAAAGGCGCTGGATCCCCGCCTACGCGGGGATGACGGGGCTTAACAGGCTGCTAAAATACTTGCGGTAGCAGGTTTTCAGTGGCCTGTTAACGCAGCCATGGATGGCTGCGCCGGCGAAACAAGCGCGTAAGCGATTGATTCGCCGTGAGCACGTCCAGACATGTGCCGGACGTGCTCACTGAAATACCTCCTGGACGGAGGTATTTAAGCAACCTGTTAAGTCAGTGCCATTACCCCAAGACCCAGACGCACGATCGTCCGCAGCAACCAGCGCAGGTTGTAACCCGCCGCGCACAGTACCGCATTCAGCGCATCGTCTTCGCTGCCCTTCAGCCAGCATCGACGCATCCGGTGATCCTGCTTCAAATGCCCGATCACCGGCTGCACCGCCTGTCATCGCTTCAGTAAATTCCGCTCCGCATCCGATAGCGATTTGTACTTTCCACGATGGATCAGCTTCATCGGCGCGATCGCTTCGTCGCCCCCTCGATAGCCAAGATCCACATACACCTTCTGCAGTTTCGCGCCCACGTCTTCGAGCAAGATCGCGCTTTGTTCCATCTGTTCGCCTAACGTATGGCCATCGTATGGATTTCCGGAAAAACTCCGCGCACCAACAATCAACCCGCAGTCGATGCCAATCGCGATACCAACCTTCACTCCGAATTCGTACGGCTGCCGTGCCTTACCTTTGCCAATACATTCCACTTCCGGCGCATGCAGTGCATACAGCTTGTTCTTGCCCTTCGGCCGTTGCGTGCGAATCCGTTCGGCCCGCTCCAGCCAGACCGCAAGCCGCGACTGCGCCTCACTCGAAAGTGTCTTCATTTGACGCTGCACATCGCGCATCAACTGGCCCAAGATGGTCCGCTGCCGCTTCAACACCCGACGCAGGCGCTTGAACTGCTTCGCATGCGCGTAACCGCCCGCGCGACGGCGCAACGACTTGCCTTCCTTCGCGCAAGTCTGCTTCAACTCCAGACCTGCACGCTTGGCCAGCAATGCAATTTTCACCCGCGCCATTTCCAGCAGACGGCTGTCGGTGGGATACGCCACCGCCTTCTCCTGCACCGTGGTGTCCACCACCACGACCTCAAGCTCCGCCGGCGTCACAGTCTGCATCACAACTGCCGCTGTCAGCGTGCGCGCCAACCACTCTTCCACCCCCGCTTCGCCCAATACCCAACGAAACCGGCCCAGCTGCGTTGCGTCGCACGGCAGTCGCGGCTCGTAGTAGGCCATGCCGCTGAAAAACTGTCACACCACATTCTCAGCCCAACGCGCGCGCACCGAGCTTCTGCGCAATGCATGCGGGCGGGGAAAAGCGGTCGCGACTTGTGTCGCTCCTACAGGGGTTTGCTGGGGGATTGCAGGGACTTGTCGCGCCTCCCAGGGATTCCATAGGGGAGCGTGCGGGCGATTGGCGAAGAGCGCCCCTCATCCGCCCTTCGGGCACCTTCTCCCCGCGTTGCGGGGATAAGAAAACAGTAAGGCAATGCGTTTGCCATGTTTCCACGCGAAGCGATGCGTTTGGTCTTCTTTCCACGCGAAACGATACGTCTGCCTTTCTTCCCATGCTAAGCGGTGTGTTTGCCTCGCTTTCCACGCGAAGAGAGCTGCTCACCCGGTTTCCATACGAAGCCGGCGTCTGTTCTTCCTTCTCCCCGCCTGCGGGGAGAAGGTGCCCGAAGGGCGGATGAGGGGCGCTGTTGCGGTGGTATACGGCCTAGGACAGCCGCGTTACGCGAACGGGTCGCGCAGCACGATGTTCGCGTCGCGGTCGGGGCCGGTGGAGACGATGGCGAGCGGGCAGCCGGCGAGTTCTTCCAGCGAGCGCAGATACGCGCGGGCGGCGGCGGGGAGTTTGTCCCATTCGGTGATGCCGGCGGTGTTTTCGCTCCAGCCGGGGAATTCGAGGTACACGGGCGTGCACTGGTCCCAGCCGTCGGCGTCCAGCGGCGCATATTCGGTGCGCTTGCCGCGGTATTCGTATGCGACGCACATTTTCAGTTTGTCCATGCCGTCGAGGATGTCGAGCTTGGTGATGCACAAGCCGCTGATGCCGTTGATGGCGACCGCTCTTTTGAGGGCAACGATGTCCATCCAGCCGCAGCGACGCGGGCGGCCAGTGGTGGCGCCGTATTCCTGGCCGCGATCGCGGATGCCCTGGCCGATGGCGTCGTCGAGTTCGGTCGGGAACGGGCCGCCGCCGACGCGGGTGGCGTAGGCCTTGGCGATGCCCAGCACGTAGTCGATCGCATCCGCGCCCACGCCGGTGCCGGCCAGCGCGCCGCCGATGGTGGTGTTGCTGGAGGTGACGTACGGGTAGGTGCCGTGGTCGATATCGAGCAGCGCGCCCTGTGCGCCTTCGAACAGCACGCGCTTGCCCTGCTTGCGCAACTCGTGGAGGATGCCGGCGACGTCGAATTTCATCGGTTCGACGTATTCGCCGAACGCCAGCGCTTCGTCGAGGGTTTTCTGGAAGTCGACTTCATCGACCTTCAGATAATGCTTGAGTACGAAGTTGTGGTAATCGAGGGTGCTGCGCAGTTTTTCCGCGAGTTCCTTCGGATAGCTGAGATCGGCAACGCGGATGCCGCGACGCGCGACCTTGTCTTCGTAGGCCGGGCCAATGCCGCGGCCGGTGGTGCCGATAGCACTTTTACCGGCCGCCTTTTCGCGGGCCTGATCCAGTGCGATGTGGTACGGCATGATGATCGGCGTGGCCGGGCTGATCTTCAGGCGGCTGCGCACTTCGACGCCGTTGGCTTCGAGTTCGGCGATTTCCTTCTGCAGCGCACCGGGATGCAGCACCACGCCGTTGCCGATGAGACAAAGCGCATCGGGGCGCAGGACGCCGGAGGGGATGAGATGCAGCACGGTTTTCTTGCCGCCGATCACCAGCGTGTGGCCGGCGTTGTGGCCGCCCTGGAAGCGGACGACAGCGCCGATGTCCTGCGTCAGCAGATCGACGATCTTGCCCTTGCCTTCATCGCCCCACTGGGCGCCCAACACTACGACTGACTGACCCATCACATGTCTCCAAATTCAATTGCGCCCTGAACGGGGGCGACCCGGCCCTGCGCGTAGCGCAGGGCGTTCAAACGAGCGCGTGCCAATGGCACGCAAACGCTCGTTCTCACCCCCACTGGGCGCCTAACACTACGACTGACTGACCCATTGCTTACTCCGAAACCCGTTGTAGGAGCGGCTTTAGCCGCAAATCCAGCCGCTGGCAGCTGTGCTCGCGGCTAAAGCCGCTCCTACAGACCACGCGTCCGACACGGAAAAAGCCGGCGGGGCAGATGCCCCATCCGGCTTTTGTGCATTCTCCGGGTTTCGGGTGACTGAGGCCACTCTTTCGACGGATTTCCTGCGACACGTTAAGACAGCAGGGATCGGTATGGTGGCAATTCCCGTAGCGAAGATCCGGATCGTTCCAGCGTCAATGACGGATGAAGTACAGCCCCACGAGCCCGCCGATCAACACCAGACCGCCGATCAGCCGCAGCTGCTGCGGAGGCATAGCCAGAAGTTGCTCGGCCGTCCGCCTCCAGACGTTTGGGAAGGCGAACAGTGCCAAACCTTCGAGCACCGCAACGAGGGCGAGTGCGGCCCAGAGGTCGGTCATATGCGATGCAATGCGGTCAGCGATCGCTGCGCATGTACTGCAGGAACGGGTCGTCCTTGTCGAGCACGATCACCGCGTCGCCGTCGGAGAACGAGCCTCTGTACGCTTCGAGGCTGCGCTGGAAAGAATAGAAGCCGGGATCAGCGTTCGCGGCCGTACCGTAGATACGCGCTGCTTGGCCGTCGCCTTCGCCTCGCATCACCTGCGCGTCACGCTCAGCTTCGGCCAGGAGGACGTTGCTGTCGCGGTCGGCCTTGGCGCGGATCTCGTTGGCCTGCTCTTCGCCTTCGGCGCGGAGCTTGCTGGCGACCTGCTGGCGCTGCGCGCTCATGCGGCGGTAGACGTCGCGGATGACCTGGCTGTCGGTGGGCAGATCGATCTGTTTGATGCGCAGGTCGACGATGCGCACGCCCAGCGTGGCGGCGGCTTTGTTGATGGCGGCGAGCTGTGTGCCCGAAATCTTGCTGCGCTCGCCCGAAACCACCTGGGATAGCGTGCGCGTGTTGATCTCGTTGCGCAGCGAGTCCTTGATGATCGGTTCAAGGCGGGCGATGGCCACGCTTTCGTCGCCGGCAGTCGCGCGGTAGAACGCCTGCGTATTGCGGATCTGGCCGACGGCGAAGAAATCCACGCTCACGTCTTTGCGCTCGGAGGTGAGGTAGCGCTCGGGTTCGGCCGGTAATACCTGGAAGCGGCCGTCGAAGATGCGCGCGCTTTCGACCAGCGGCACCTTGAAATGCAGGCCGGGGCCGAGGTCGCTGCGCACGACCTTGCCGAGATTCAGCACGATGGCGGTATGGCCTTCGCGCACGATGAAGACCGAGCCGAGCAAGGTGAAGAGCACAGCGACGACCAGTGGAACCAGAACTGACATTCTCATCGGCTGTCTCCTCCGTTGCGACCCGCGCTGCGGGCCTTGCGGGCGGTCGTGGGTTCTTCAGGGGTTGCGGTGACGGTGGGTGCGATCAGCTCCGGCGGAGGCGCTTCGGCCCCGGTCGGCGCCGCACCGCGGCCCGGCGCGACCGGCATGTACAGCAGTTGTCGACTGTCGCCGCCGATGATCTTGCGGTTGTCGGCCAGCACCTTCTGCACGGTTTCCAGCCACAGGCGCTTGCGGGTGACTTCCGGCGCGCCGCGGTACTGCTCAAGCAGCGAGGTGAAGCGCGAGGCGTCACCGGTGGCGCGGGCGATGGAAGCTGTCTTGTAGCCTTCGGCCACTGTGCGGGTGCGCGCGGCTTCGCCTCGGGCTTCGGGAACGATCTTGGCGGCGTAGGCGCGGGCCTCGCTGATCAGGCGGTCCTTGTCCTGCTGGGCGCTGTTAACGTCGTCGAAGGCGGGCTTCACTTCTTCCGGCGGACGCGCATTGGGCAGGTTGAGTTCGGTAACGGCCAGGCCCGTATTGTAGGTCTGCAGCGATTTCTGCAAGCGCGCGCGCGCGGCCACCGCCAGCGCATCGCGCGCACCCAGTACGGTGTCGAGGGTGGAGCGACCGACCTGTTCACGGACCGAACTCAGCGCGGCCTGCTTCAGCATTTCCTCGGCGTCACGGGTGCCGAACAGCGACAGGCGGGCATCGTTGATGCGGTACTGCACGTTGATCTCGAC
>JAYUIZ010000357.1:0-2344 GCA_043765595.1 Lysobacter sp.
CCGAGCGCAAGCCCCGTGGCGAAGCCATACCAGCGCCATGCCGGCCGGACGGCGAGGAAATAGAAATAGAGGGCGAACCACGCATATCCGCCGCTGGCATGTCCAGCCGGAAAGCAGGCGCCGCGCGACAGGCCCACGGGCCGAAGCGAGAAAAGATCGACATACGGACGCTCGCCACCGTAGCGGAGCAGATCCCATGGGCAGTCCACGTTCGACCACGACTTGAGCCATACCACCATGAGGTTGCCCGCTAATGTCGCGAGCAACAGGTAGCCAAGCGGTTTGCGCAGATGCGACCATGCCTTGCGATAACGGGACACCACGAAGCAGGCCAACACTCCCAGCCAGACAGCCGCGCTGAGGTTGCGGCCGACGATGTGGATCATGTCCTCGGTGACAAAAGCGCGTTTCAAGGCCCAGCGACCGCCTTGCCACGCATAGAGGCGATCCGCTAACCACAGATCGTAGTGTCCGATCATCCAGGCTGCGATCAGCAGCGACATCCCCAGAACCGGCCACCACAGATGCACCCAGACGTAGCGGGACGCCATGAGGTCGTCGGGCGGACGCCTCTTTTCGGTGAATGTAGCGAAAAAGCCGCTTCCGCCGCGTATTTTTGATCTTCTCGAAGCTGCTTGCCTCATCGACAATGATCCGGTTGCGTTGAAAGATGCCGTGATCTTCGTGCGCGGACCGTCGGAATTCGGTCGGAGTCATGTTGTCGGATCGTTAACGCATGCGGATCCTGCAGGAAATCTTCGTCATGCACGTCACCGAACGGGCAATGCCAGCGAGGAGGAATCAGGACTACAGACGACCCGCCGTCGTGAGAGGATGACCGCGCCCGTCGGCATGCTTCCCACACGGTAGGCCCCAACATCGCCTGCCATGCGTCGATCAACCTCAGGATCAACCGAATGCGCGTTTTGGTGGTGGACGACAACCGGGATCTGGTCGCCATGCTCTTTGAATACCTGGAAGCGCGCGGGCATACGCTGGACGCGGCGCCGGATGGCATGACCGGGCGACACCTGGCGACCGGCAGAGCCTATGACGTGATCGTGCTCGACTGGATGCTGCCGCGGATGGAAGGCCCGGAGGTGCTCCGGCAATTGCGCGGCGCGGGCTGCGAGACCCCCATATTGATGCTGACGGCCAAGGATGAACTGCCCGACAAGATCACCGGATTTCGCGCCGGTGCCGATGACTACCTGACCAAACCGTTCGACCTGCCCGAGCTGGAAGTGCGACTGGAAGCCTTGGTGATACGTGCGACAGGCCGAGGCTATCGCAAAGTCCTGCAGGTCGCGGACCTGAAATACGATATTGGCGCACTTGAGGCCAGCCGCGGCGGCCAAGCGCTGCACCTGTATCCGGCTGGACGTAAATTGCTGGAGGCACTGATGCAGGCCAGTCCGGCCGCCGTGACCCGCGAACGGCTGGAGCACGCGCTGTGGGGCGACGACCCGCCGGACGGTGACATGCTCCGCTCGCACATCTACGAATTGCGGCGCAGCGTGGATGGCGATAGACCCGACAAGTTGATCCATACCGTGCCGCGCGTCGGCTATCGGCTTGTGAAGGTAGAAACACCGACTGGCGCATCGACAAGTGCGGCCCCGACCTCCGGAGACGCGATCGATGGCGAACGCTAGAAGCGGATTGCGCCGACAGATGCTGACCGGGCTGATCGGCTACGCGGCGATCCTGACCATCGCCGTGGTCGTGCATGGCTTCGTCGTCAACGAACATGCGGAACACCTGGTCTGGCAGACCCTGCTCGACAGCGAGCTCAACCATATCCTCGAGCGCCGTCGCGACGACCCCGAGTTCCATTGGGTGAACACCGACAGCATGGCGCTGTATGACGGCCATGCGCCGGGATCGATCCCCAGCGAACTGCGCGGCCTGTCGCCGGGCGTGCACGACGGCATCGACATCGGCGGCGGCGAGCGCGTGGCGATGGTGCGGCAGGTGGACGGGCGCCCGCTGGTCCTGACCCTGGACATCACCGAACTGGAGGATCGGGAGGAGGACATGACGCTGACCGTCGCCGGCTCCGCGTTGACCCTCATCGCATTGCTGGCGCTGTCGATCGCCTGGGGCGTCAACCGGCTGGTGCGTCCACTGAGTACGATGGCCAAGGATATCGGCGACCTGCGCCCGGACCAGCCGGGACAGCATCTGGAAGTGGACACGTCGGCCAGTGCGGAACTGATCGTCATCGCCGAAGCGCTCAACAACTATCTGCGCCGCAACGACCGTTTCGTAGAGCGCGAGCGCGTCTTCATCGATAGCGCCAGCCACGAATTACGCACGCCCATCGCGGTGATCGGCGGCGCGA
>JAYUIZ010000358.1:0-2344 GCA_043765595.1 Lysobacter sp.
TTGCGGGTCAGGCCACCGTTCTCCTCGAACCATTTCACGCTTTCGGCATCCAGCACTTCCGACCAGATGTAGGCGTAGTAGCCGGCCGCGTAGCCGCCCATGATGTGGCTGAAGTAAGGCGTGCGATAACGCGGCGGAACCGGAGCGTAATCGACGCCGATGTCCTTGAGCGCCTTGGCTTCATACGCCATCACGCCCTTGGCGTCGGGCAACTGTTCCGCCGACACCTGGTGCCAGCGCTGATCCAGCATCGCCGAGCCAAGATATTCGGTAGTGGCGAAGCCCTGGTTGAACTTGTCGGCAGCCAGCACCTTGTCCAGTAGCGCCTTCGGCATGGGTTCGCCGGTCTGGTGATGCTTGGCGTAGTTCGCCAGCACTTCCGGCCAGGTCGCCCACATTTCGTTGACCTGCGAGGGATATTCAACGAAATCGCGCGGCACGTTGGTTCCGCTGAAGTACGGATACTTCACGTTCGAGAACATGCCGTGCAGCACGTGGCCATATTCGTGGAACGTGGTGTTCACGTCGTCCCAGGTCATCAGCGCAGGCTTGCCCGCGGCCGGCTTGGTGACGTTGAGGTGCAGCGCGACCACCGGTTTGTTGCCCATGAGTTCGGACTGATTGACGTAGGAGCTCATCCACGCACCGCCGCGCTTGGACGGACGCGCGTACGGATCGACCAGCACCAGCGATAGCAGCGTGCCGTCCTCGTTGGAGATCTCATAGACGCGCACGTCTTCGTGATACGTCGGCAGGTCGGTGCGGCGCTTGAACTTCAGGCCGTACAGTTTCTCTGCGGCGAAGAACATGCCGTTCTCGATGACATTGTCCATTTCGAGGTAGGGCTTGAGCTGGGCTTCGTCGAAATCGTACTTCGCTGCGCGCACTTTCTCGGTGTAGTAAGACCAGTCCCAGGCTTCCAGCGGGAAGGTGGGCTCACCCTTGGCTTTCTGTTCCTGGTCGATCATCGCCTGCAGTTCGGCGGCCTCGCGCTTGGCGTTGGCGACGGCGGGCGGCGCCAGCTGTGTCAACAGTTTGTTCACCGCTTCCGGCGACTTTGCGGTTTCTTCGGCCAGACTGAATGCCGAGTAGTTCGGGTAGCCCATGATTTTGGCGCGCTCGGCGCGAAGCTTGGTCACCCGGGACACGATATCGGTGGTGTCCCACTGGTTGCCGCGGCTGCCGCGCGCCATCGAAGCTTTGTAGATGCGCTCGCGCAGCGCGCGGTTTTCGAGCTGCGCCACCAGCGGCTGGCCGGTGGTGTTGAGCAGGGCGATACGGAACTTGCCGTCCTGCTTGTTCGCCTTCGCGGCTTCCGCCAGCATTTCAATCTGTTCGTCGGTAAGACCCTTCAGTTCGTCGCGCGAATCCACCACCACGGCAGAGTCGTTGACTTCGTCCAAAGTGTTCTGGCCGAACTTGGTGGTCAGCGTCGCCATCTCGCTGTTGATGGCCTTGACCCGGGTCTTCTGCTCTTCGGTGAGATTGGAGCCGGCGCGGACGAAATCGGTGTAGTAGCGTTCGACCAGACGCACGCCTTCGGGATCGAGGCCGAGCGTATCTCGCTTCTCGTACAACGACTTGACCCGCTCGAACAGCTTGGGATTGAGATAGATGCTGTCGCCGTGCGCGGCGAACTTCGGCGAATATTCCTCGTCCAGCTTGTCCAGCGCGTCATTGGTGTTGGCGCTGGTGAGATTGCCGAACACCGCAATGGCGCGCGACAGCAATTGGCCGGTGCGCTCCATCGCCAGGATGGTGTTCTCGAACGTCGCTGGCTCGGCGCTGTTGGCGATCACGCCCATTTCCTTGACCTGCTCAGCCATGCCGCGATCGAACGCGGGGCCGAAGTGGCTGTCCTTGATCTTGTCGAACTGCGGAAACTTCAGCTGCAGCGGGCTTTCGACGAAGAGGGGATTGTCCTGTGCGGCGTCTGCGGGCATGGCGGCCTTATCGGAAGTAGTCGGTGCGGGCGCGGCATTCTTGTCGCAGCCGACAAGCGCGGTCGTAGAGATGGCCAGCGCCAGGGCGCAGGCGAGAGGGCGATTCATGAAGTGTTCCTCGGCAGGGACGGAGCGGTGGTGCGGATGTCAGGAGGACGTCAGGGTAGCGGATGGGGCCCGCCCCGGCCCATGACGAAAGGCATGCTCCGGCCACGTAGAGGCTGTTCCGGAGTGCAGATTGGTGCCACCCGGGCCGGGCGGATCACGAATTGTTTACAATTCGCCTCAGATTCGGTGCAGTACGGAGCGGTCGCCCCGTCGGCCCCGCAGAACGCTCGCCGATCGTCTCACGCACGCCCCTTTCCCCCACTGTCAGGAACACCGTCATGTCCCATTCCAAC
>JAYUIZ010000359.1:0-2341 GCA_043765595.1 Lysobacter sp.
GTCGTAATCGCCGCTCGCGATGGCCGCACGCACCACGTCGACGCTGGTCTTGGAGATATGCGCGGTGCCCAACAGGGTGTAGCGCACGCCGTCGCGTTCGACGATGGCGTGGGGCTGGTCGGCAATGGTTGGGGGAAGATCCGTCGCGGCGGAAAGCGCATTCGCGGTCGGGAGATCTGCTGCGGTGTCGTCGGTCATCAATAGCGCCTGGCGAGCCGCAATCGGCTTCAGGCCGGATTGTCAGCCCCAGCGCAGGCACAGCGCAACTGAATAGGCCGCAGTGGCGAGAGAGATTCCCCGGAACGGGGTGCGAACCAGTAGACACTGGCCAGGGCCAACAGCGCGACTAGAAACGCGAAGCCCAGCGCCAGCAGGAACGATGAGCCGAACAACGCGGCGGGTTGCGCGATCTCCAGATAGCCGTAGATCGCGCCGAACAGCATTGCGCTCAGACCGTGGCTGGCGTTGAAGCCGACCGAGACGTTCCGCATCGAGATTTCGCGGGTCAGCAATGGCGACACCGCCTTGATCCGCGTTTCCAGCTCGGCATCGCGCGGCGAGAATGCGTTGCCGAAGAACATGTAATACAAGTGGATGCTGCCTAGCGCGAACACGATGCCTGCGCTGGCGGCGATCGATAGTTGCCGGTGCACCGATCATGGCCGGCCCTCAGGCGAAGCCGTAAGGCAGATTCGGCGATGACACGATCCGCGTACCCACCGGTTCGCTGCGCAGGAAGCGCAGCGCATCGTCGATCACCTGCGGGTGTTCGACGATGCGGTTGTGGCCGAAACCGCAGGTGCTGAGCATGCGCGCGCCGTGCCACAGCCGCGCATAGCGTTCGCGTTCGGACCACGGCACTTCGCGGTCCTCCACATCGTGCACGATCAGTGCGGGCCGGCCGATCAGCGGCGCGTTTCGGTGCGCCTGCAGGTCGTTGATCGGTACCCGTGTCTCATGTTCGTAGAACATCGCCAGCCGCCGCCCGAAGTGGACGCCCAGCCATACGAAACGGCTGAAGCGCTCCATCGCCGCCAGCGGATCGGCGGCGGGAGCGATCAGAATCGCGCGTTCGGCCGCCAGCCCGCGCGCCAGCGCCAGCGCCACCGCCACCGCCACCGCCACCGCGGCGCCGCCCAACGAATGCCCAAGGATCGCCGCCGCTGGACCGTAGCGCTGGCCCACTGCGAGCAGATGACAGGCGAAATCCGGCAGCGTGGTGCGATGGCCGCCGCTCTTGCCGTGCCCGGCTTGGTCGAAGGCGACGACGGCGTACCCGGCTGTCTGCAGGGGTTCGATCCGCGGCGCGATGCGGGTGTCGTGGCTGGACCAGCCGTGCGCGAAGAGAACGTAAGGCTGCTGCGTGGGGTTGCCCCACAGATAGGTGGCGATCTCGATGCCGTCGACGGTCAGCCACTCTTCGCGAGCGCCCGCGGTCTGCGCGCTGGCCGCACGGGCACGGCTGGAACGGAATGGCGTGCTGAATATTTTCGCGGCGCGCAGAAGTGTGGCGTCTGGAAGCGGCCGGCCACCGATCAGAAATCCTATCCGGGCGCAGTAGAGATTCAATCAGTTACGAAGATCGCCTGCAGCCGTTGCAGACCGCGGCCCGCCTTGAGCGCCGGGATCAGGATGTGTTCGCCGAAGCGCAGCGCCACGGTGCCCAGCACCGCCAGCTGCAGGTCTTCACGCGATCCAAAATGGGCGAAAACGCCGCTTTTCGACATGCCCACCGTGTCCGCCAGCGGACCGATCGATAGCCCTTCCAAGCCGGCTGATGCAGCGATCATGTAGGCGCGTTCCACGATCATGTCGCGGGTGGCGGCGCCTTTGGAGGTGGGGAAGGCGGGTGTCATGGCGCCTTTGTGGAACGACCGTTCGTTTCTTTGCAAGCCACACGCGACAAGCGGTCGTGCTGAAACGCTGCTCCACGCTAGTCGCGATAGCGCTTCAGCAGGTCGCCATAGGCGTCGATCCGGCGGTCGCGCAGGAACGGCCAGATCCGGCGGACGTGTTCGCTGCGCGCCATGTCGACATCGGCCATCAAGATCATCGGCTCGGCGCCGGCTTCGGCCAGGAATTCGCCCTGCGGCCCGAGGATATGGCTGTTGCCCCAGAAATCGATGCCGGCGGCGTCCAGCGGCGACTGCTCGTGGCCGACCCGGTTGCAGGACAGCACCGGCAGGCCGTTGGCGACCGCGTGTCCACGGTGGCTGAGGATCCACGCGCCGCGCTGGCGGTCTCTTTCCGCCTGTTCGTCGCCGGGGTCCCAGCCGATCGCGGTCGGATACAGCAGCAGCTCGGCGCCGGCCAATGCCATCAGCCGCGCGGCTTCCGGATA
>JAYUIZ010000360.1:0-2339 GCA_043765595.1 Lysobacter sp.
TCTATCGCACAGGCCAGCGGTTCGGCGTGGTGCACCTCATCGAAGTGCTGCGCGGAGGAGAGAGCGAACGCATCCGCCAGTTCGGCCACGACAAGCTCAGCACTTACGGCATCGGCACCGACATGGATCTCAAAGCGTGGCGCGGTGTATTCCGCCAGCTGGTCGCGGCTAGATTATTGGAAGTCGATTCCGAAGGCTTCGGCGGCCTGCGTCTCACCGATGCCAGCCGCGCGGTGCTCACCGGTGCGCAGACGGTCACCCTGCGCAAGGAACTGCCCAGCAAAAAACGCGAGCGCGATGGCGGCCCGCGGACCGGCGTGCCTGTGCAATCGCAGGATCTGCACCTCTTCCGCGCGTTGCGCGACCTGCGCGCCCGCCTCGCGCGCGAGCAGAACGTGCCGGCCTATGTGATCTTCCACGACAGCACCCTGCGCAACATCGCCGAGAAGCGGCCCGAGTCGATGGGCGAACTCGGGCAGGTGGGTGGTATCGGCGGCGCCAAGCTCGAGCGCTATGGCGCGGACGTCCTCGATGTCATTCGCGAGCAGGGATAAACTCGAAGCACAACAGTGAATCCTCTATTCCAATTCCGCTCAAAGCGTAACCACCACGTTGCCTTTCTTGTGGCCTTGGTCCACATACCTGTGCGCGTCGACGATCTGCTCCAACGGGTAACTGCGGTCGATTACCGGTACGAATCTCCCCGACGCAGCGATTTCGGCAAGTTGATGGAGATACTCGGTGCGCTCTTCAGCCAGCCCGGCAACAACTTTCTTGTCGCTCGTCATCGTCTGCCACGGTGCAAGCAGCAGATCCGCAAGGGTGGCGTAAACGAGCAACAGACGTCCGCCGCTTGAGAGCGAAGCAGCACTGCGGGAATAGGGCGCGGTGCCTACGGTGTCGATGATCACGTCGTAGATCTCGCCAGAGTGCGTGAAATCTTGTTTGGTATAGTCGATCGCTGCATCCGCGCCGATTGAGCGCACCAGTTCGAGATTCGCCGTACTGCATACTCCCGTCACTCGAGCCCCGAAGTGCTTCGCGAGCTGAACCGCCGCAGAGCCGACAGCGCCTGACGCGCCATTGACCAGCACACGTTCGCCGTTTTTAATGCCGGCTCTGCGGAAGAAGTCCAACATCGTCGACCCGCCGAATGACAGTGCCGCGGCCTGCTCATGACTCAGGTTCGACGGCTTGAGTACGACCGCACCGTCGGCAGGCATGCATTTGTATTCGGCGTAGCAACCCATGCCACCCCCCGGGAATGCGAACACCTGATCGCCAGCCTTAATGATGTCACGTCCTTGCCCACAGCCTCGACATGGCCTGCGAGTTCGGTTCCAAGAATGGGTTTTATTGGAGCCTTGATTCCGAAAACGAGGTGTCCAAGCGAATTGAAGCCTCGCGGCATGACCAGGCTGCGTGCGCGACAATCTCCCGAACTAACGGTCGTGGCGCGGACCTTGATCAGGATTTCGTCGTCCGCCGGACGTTCTCGGAATTTCGGCCATTCCGAGGATGGACGGCGGTCCGTATTTTTTGTAGGTGATGGCTTTCATTGTTTTGTTCGCTGCGCGTCCTATGCGAGTGGGTGAGATGAGCATAGTGTGGTGAATCTGCTTCGTGAGTCTGCTTCGTGAATCTGCTTCATGAATGAGCTTCATGAAGCGGCTGGGTCCGGAGCGCGAAGACCATTTGTATCAATGACGGGCTTTCAACGCCTGTTGCTGGAGTGAGGAGTCCGCGTCATGGAAGTCCACGATGAGAAATCGCTCATTGCACTATAGCGATGATCGATTGTCGAACGCATGAATCGAGCCACAATCTGTGGGCAGCGCGCAAGAGTCGTCAGCCTTGCTTCTTCTGTTTTGACTTCGTTCCCGCAGTAGCGAACCTGATGATACAGCTGGTCATGCTTGCGCAGCAGCTCGGGTTCCTCTTCCCGGTGGCGTTGCTCCGGGGTCACATACTTCGACGAATAGAAGTGCCATTGCGTCTGCAGGGGTTAATTGCTGTCGTGTTCCAGGTCGCTGAATCTTTATAAAAAATAGCAAGTAGCCCGGATAAGCGAAGCGCATCCGGGATGACGAGCAGCATGCCTCTCCGAAGATTCCCGGATGCGACCTTCGACCTTATCCGGGCTGCTCCGCTGATGCAAAGCCCCGAGTGCGCTTCGCTTACCCGGGCTACTTTGATGCGGTCATACACGCCCACCGATTGCCACGCCGCCGCATTTGCGGGATGCTCACGCTACCGCAAGACGAGGCACAACCCATGCGCGTTCTCTTCACGGCGCCGCCGGTGAAGTTACTGGTTCAATGCACGAGATTGAAGCCGCC
>JAYUIZ010000361.1:0-6532 GCA_043765595.1 Lysobacter sp.
GTGCCGGCACGTCGCTATCGGACAAGAACGATCCCGACAAGCTGCGCGACAACCTCATGCCGTACGCGCTGACTGGGCATGTCCACGAGCGCGAAGTGACCCGCCAGCTCGCGCATCCGGTCGAGTTCATGCCGCATGTGGCCGCGCATTTCCGCGGCATCATGATGACCGTCAATCTGCATCTCTCTGAAGCGACAACTCGCGAAACGGTGCTAGCGCGCTATCGCGATGCGTATGCAGGCGAACCACTGGTACGCGTGCTCGATGACGCGCCGTGGGTCAGCCACATCGCCGGCCGGCATCACGTTGAGATCGGCGGTTTTGCGCTGTCGGACGATGGCCGCCGGCTGGTGGTGGTGGCAACCGAAGATAATCTTTTGAAGGGCGCGGCGACGCAGGCGCTGCAGAATCTGAATATCGCGTTCGGTCTGGATGAGTGGGCCGGCATTCCGCTTGGGTTGCAATAAGCTGTAAACATCCATTTCTGTCATTCCGAATCCCAGATTTATCGGGTGAGGAATCTGCTTCTGATGTGTGAGGCACGAAGCAGAAGCAGATCCCTCCGTCTGCTGTGCAGACGTTCTGGATGACAGATCGTTTCTCTTCGTTTCTTTCGCGTACCACCTTTGGAATTCCACCATGTCCGATCTTCTCTGGCAAAAACCCGGCGTCAAAGTCGACGAGCGCATCCAGCGCTTCCTCGCTGGCGAAGATGTGATGCTTGATCGCGAATTCTTCCTGTTCGATATCAAGGCCAGCCGCGCGCATGCGCAGGGTCTGCTGCGGATCGGCATCCTCGCCGCCGACGAATTCGCGGGCATACAGGTCGAGTTGGCGAATCTCGCCGAGGATTTCCGCAACGGCGATTTTGTGCTGGATGAGCGTTTCGAGGACTGTCATTCGGCGATCGAATCCCGGCTGATCGAGCGTCTGGGCGATGCTGGCCGCAGGATCCACACCGGCCGCAGCCGCAACGACCAGATCCTGGTCGCGACTCGGCTGTGGCTGAAGGATCGGCTCGCGCGCCTGCATGCGCTGTGCATCGAGTCCGCCGAGGTCGCGCTGGCGCGCGCGCAGGCCGAGGCCGATGTGCCGGTGCCCGGCTACACGCATTTGCAGCGCGCAGTGGTGTCTTCGTTGGGCATGTGGTGGTCGGCGTGGGCCGAAGGCTTCATCGACGACGCGCAGCGCGCGCGCGACACGCTGACGTGGATCGACGCTAACCCGCTCGGCAGCGCTGCGGGTTACGGCGTGAATCTGCCGCTGGATCGCGATCATGTCACCGAGTCTCTGGGTTTCGGCCGGCTGCAGGTTTCGGCGGCTTACGCGCAATTGTCGCGCGGAAAATTCGAGATGGCCGCGATCGAAGCGCTGTGTTCGGCGCTGCTCGATCTGCGCCGCCTCGCCTGGGATCTCAGCCTGTTTACCAGCGCCGAATTCGCATTCGTCGCGCTGCCGGCGCAGTACACCACCGGCAGTTCGATCATGCCGAACAAGCGCAATCCCGATGTGATTGAACTGATGCGCGCCAGCTACGCCAGCGCCGCTGCCGCGCGCACCGAGATCGAACAACTGCTGTCGCTGCCATCGGGCTATCACCGCGATCTGCAGTTCAGCAAGGGCGCGATCTTCCACGCCTTCGGCCGCGGACTCGGTGCGCTTGAACTGCTGCCGGACTTGCTGCGCAATCTAGAGTGGAAGCCCGACGCGATGCGCGCCGCGCTTGATCCGTCGATGTATGCGACCGATCTCGCGGTCGATCTTGCGCGGCAGGGCCTGCCGTTTCGTGATGCCTACCAACAAGCCGCCGATCCTGCGCGCTGGGCGGAAGGCGATCCCGAAGCCAGCCTGAAGGCGCGCGTGTCGCCCGGCGCCGCGGCGGATCTGCGGCTCGACGCGCTGCGCGCGCGTCTGCGAAGTCTGACGTGATGATCGCGAGGATCGCTTTCACGGAGCAGACGATGCCCGGATGGAAGCGGGCCGTGCTCAAGGTCGGCAGTAGTCTACTCGCTGGCGACGGCGGGCTGTCGCCGCACAACGCGCAGCATCTCGCCGCGTTCGTCGAAGCCTGTCAGGCGCAGGGGCGCGAGGTGGTGATCGTGTCCTCGGGCGCAGTCGCAGCGGGGCGCAGTGTCCTGCACGCGGCGCTGCATGCGACCCCGCGGCCGGGCGCGGCGATGGCCGAGCGCCAAGCGCTGGCGGCGCTGGGTCAGGCCAAACTGATGGCGTTCTGGCAGGGTTTCTTCGCCCGGCCGGTGGCGCAGGTGCTGTTGACCCACGATGACGTACGCAACCGCCGCCGCTATCTCAATGCGCGCGCGACGCTGCGCGAGCTTCTGCGCTGCGGCGCGCTGCCGATCATCAACGAGAACGACACGGTGTCGGTCGATGAGCTGAAGCTCGGCGACAACGACACCTTGGGCGCGATCGTCGCGGCGCTGATCGATGCTGACGTTTTGTTCATCGCCACCGATATCGATGGCCTGTATGACGCCGATCCACGCACGCATCCGTACGCGATGCCGATGCAGGTCGTGACCGATCCCGGTGACGACATCCTGGCGATGGCCGGCGGTGCGGGCTCCAGCGTGGGCACCGGCGGCATGCGCACCAAGATCCTCGCCGCGCAGCGCGCCGGTGCAGCCGGCATCGATACCGTGTTGTTCAACGGCACGCGCGCAGAGGTATCCGCCTCGCTGGCGCAAGATCGGCTCAGCGGCACGCGGCTGGTCGCCACGCGCAGCCGCGTCGCGGCGCGCAAGCACTGGCTACGGCATGCGCCGGTGGAGCAGGGCGCGGCGATCATCATCGATACCGGCGCTGCGGCTGCATTGATCGACAAGGGCGCATCGCTGCTGCCGATCGGCGTGGCCGATGCGCAGGGCGAGTTCCGCCGCGGCGATCTGGTGGAAGTGGTCTGCATCGACGGCGACCGCACGCTCAGCGTTGCCCGCGGCGTCACCCAATATTCCGCTGCCGACATCCGCCGCATCGCGCGCCGCAGGTCGCAGGAGATCGAAAGCGTTCTCGGCTACAACTATGGCGACACTATCGTCCACCGCGATGATCTTTCGCTGCACGCATTCAATCCAAATGAGGTCGCCGATGTCTGAACATCCTGTGCAGGCGCTGTCCATCCGCGCGCAGGCGCTGGCCTGTCGCGATGCCGCGCAGGCGGTTGCGGCGCTGTCCACCGACGCCAAAAACGTGCTGCTGCGGGCGATGGCCGATGCACTGGAGGCCGATGCCGCGGCGATTCTGGCCGCCAATGGCGAAGACCTGCGCGCTGCGGAAGCCAAAGGCATCGGCAGCGCGATGCTGGACCGGCTGATGCTCGATCCACAGCGGCTTGCAAGCATTGCTAACGCGCTGCGCGAGGTCGCCGATTTGCCCGATCCGGTCGGTCAGGTCACCCGTTGCGAGACGCGGCCCAACGGCATCGCGATCGAACGCGTACGTGTGCCGCTGGGCGTGATCGCGATGATCTACGAAGCGCGGCCGAACGTCACCGCCGACGCCGCGGCGCTGTGCCTGAAGGCCGGCAACGGCGTGATCCTGCGCGGCGGCTCCGAAGCGCTCTGCAGCAACATCGCCATCGCCGCGTCGCTGCAGCGCGCGTTGATCGATGCCGGTGTGCCCGCCGCCGCGCTGACCTTGATCGACGATCTGCGCCGCGAAGCGATGGTTGAACTGCTGCAGCTCAACGACATCATCGATCTGGCGATCCCGCGCGGCGGCGAAGGCCTGATCCGTTTCGTCGCCGAGCACGCGCGGGTGCCGGTGATCAAGCACTACAAGGGCGTGTGTCATCTGTACGTGGATGTCGCTGCCGATCCCGATCTTGCATTGAACCTGCTGCTCGACGGCAAGGTCGCGCGACCCAGCGCCTGCAACGCGCTGGAAACGCTGCTGGTGCATGCGGACATCGCCGCGGAATTCCTGCCGCGCGCCGCAGCGATGCTGCGCGAACGCGGCGTCCAACTGCGCGGCGACGACAGCGCCTGCGCACTGATCGCCGATGCAAAACCCGCAACCGACGACGACTGGGACGCCGAGTTCCTCGATCTGATCCTTGCCGTGCGCGTGGTCGATTCCCTTGACGATGCCATCGCCCACATCCGCCGCCATGGCTCCGACCACACCGAAGTCATCGCCACCCGCGACCAAGCCGCCGCCGCGCGCTTCGTGCACGCCCTGCGCAGCGCGGTGGTGATGGTCAACGCCTCGTCGCGGTTTTCCGATGGCGGCGAACTCGGCCTGGGCGCCGAGATCGGCATTTCAACCACGCGCCTGCACGCCTACGGGCCGATGGGCGCGGAGTCGCTGACCATCGAACGCTTTGTGGTGCGCGGGGCGGGGCAGACGCGGAATTTGCAGCATGAGTAATCTTCAAGGCGTTATTTACTTGCAGAATAAAAATATACTGGCAGAATGAATCCAAGTTCTGCTTGGAAATCACTATGGCCATCGAAAAAGTGTTGTCACGCTTGTCGAATACCCGTGATCTGAGGGCGGAGATCGCGTCGTTGGCTGCTGAGCTGGCGGAAACCGGAAGATCGGGACGACTGGTGGTGCGCGACCCACTGGTAAGCGAGAAGACGGTAAACACGGAATGGCAGCGTCTCTTGCATGCATTCGACAGGAGCGTGCGCGAACGGATGACGTTGGTGTTCGAATACGGTCAACCCAAATCGCCGACCGTCATCGAAACCGAGGTTGTGCTCCTTGATCGCCCTAACTGGCGCTTTGAAATCCTGCGCCAGCTCATCGTGGCCGCGTTCGATGGTCTAGGCGCATTGTCAGCGCAGCAGCTTTGCGAGCGGATAGGCGCGTCGCAGACTCCGATCCGTCGGGCATTGGGTGATCTGCTGCGCTCGGGCTTGATTCTGACGCAGGGACGAGGTGCCTTTCATGTGCAACCTCTGTCGGTTACACCGGAGGCCTTGTCGAAAACACGGGCGCTGCCTCAGGTCGTCCACTTCCGCTACAAGCGTGGGGCGGTGATCAAATCCGCCGAGCGTCTTCTACAGCGCGCAAACGCCCTTATGAGCGCGGGGGGAAATGCAGGATGGGGCGCATTGTCCGTCTCCGGCACCCCAGTGGCGGGGGAGAATTTTCCCGACTTCGATTTGTTGGGAATCCCACGAATCGATTTGTTGTTGCACGTTCCGCGCGCAGCAAAAGCCTTCGATTGCGGCTTGCTTAGAATGTTGGACGACAGCCTTGAGCTTGAACCCGCAGTTCTGGCGCATTCTCCCGTCGTGATGACACTTGTGCGTGCTGACGTTGTCGATGCCCGTAGCGGTACTGGAGCATTGGCCCGGCATGCGCATCCGGCGGATGTCTTCCTCTCCCTGTTGGACATCGGCCTTCGCGGTCAGGCCCATGACTACGCCAAGGCGATGCAGTCGTGACGTCATCATCCATTCTTGATGCGGAAGTGCTCATACAGCATGTTGCCGAACGCATCCCTCTGCTCATTCACCCGCATGTCGTGGTCATCGGGAGCATCGCCTGCGCTTGGGCATTTCGCGACGTGTCGCAAACTGCAGGGGTAGCCACGAAGGACATCGATATCCTGTTGAGGCCGTCGGTGAATGCAGTGACGAATGCGGTGACGCTCGGTGAGCGTTTGCTGGAAGAGGGCTGGTGCCCAATGTTTCCGAATGGCATAGCGCATGGAAACGAGCGTACGCCGACAGATGAATTGCCTGCGTTGCGGCTGTCGCCAACTGATGGCACAGGCTGGTTTCTCGAATTGTTAGCGGAGCCTCTAGAAGAGCAGCGTGACCGTAAACACTGGCGTCGATTAGTGACGGGGCATGGACATTTCGGATTGCCAAGCTTTCGCTACATGCGAGTGGCTACCCATGATGCGGAATTGACGCCATTCGGATTGCGTGTGGCAAGGCCTGCACAGATGGCTCTCGCGCATTTGCTTGAGCACGCGGATCCCGACAGAACAGAAGTGCGTGCATCGGGACTGCCTCGCTATCTCAAAGATGTCGGTAGAGCGATTGCTCTGTGGTGGTTGGCGCAAGAACAGTCTGTCTTGGCTGCAGACAACTGGGCGATGACTTGGGGAAATGCATTGAATGATCTCTACCCGGCAGAAAGAAATATCTGTCTGAACAACGCAAAGCGCGGCCTGATGTCGGTCGAATCATCCCTTGTCGACGCACATGGGCTTGCCGCGCTCAGTGTCCTCGCACCGCATGGCACGGATGTTCGAGCCTTCGAGCGTGCTTATCGTAGCCTTCTGGATTTGACGGCTTCAGTTTGAACCTGAAGAAGATCAACTGTTCCGTGCCATCGAAGTTTTCGAAAGACTGAGATTAGACTCCGCCATGGTGTGAAACAGGGCGCCCGGCCGCCGAAGCCGCGCGCGCGGCTGACGAACTTGCCGCTCGAGGGGCTGAGCCAATAAAAAAACCGCCTGAAGAGGCGGCTTTTTGGATGATGCAGTTGGTCGGGGAGACAGGATTCGAACCCGCCATGGTGTGAAACAGGGCGCCCGGCCGCCGAAGCCGCG
>JAYUIZ010000362.1:0-6519 GCA_043765595.1 Lysobacter sp.
ACGACCACGCGCTCGCAGGGGTTGTTCTGGATGGAACACGGCCAGTGGGATGCCTTCCAAGTCGACCTCGGTGCGCGGGTCGACCGAGTCGACACAGACGCCAACGGCCTGCCGGGCCGCAGCTTCAGGCCGCTTAGCTTATCGGCCGGTGCGCTATGGCGTTTCGACGATGCGTGGCGAGTGACCCTGAACTTGGATCGCGCCGAGCGCGCGCCGGCCGAAGAGGAACTGTTCGCCGACGGCCCGCACGTGGCCACCGCGTCGTACGAGATCGGCGACCCGACAATGCGCGAAGAACGTGCGGACCAGGCCGAAATCGGTCTGCACTATCACGGCGACCGCTTCGATGCGAAAGCGTCGGTCTACGCCACGCGCTTCGACGGTTTTATTTACCTCACCGATACCGGCACATTCACGCCGCCGGAGCCGGGCGAGGATCCGCTGCCGATCCGCCAGTGGTCGCAGGCCGACGCGAAGTTCCGCGGCATCGAAGCGGAAGTTACCGCGCATCTGCTCGACAACGACACCGGCAAGCTCGCTCTGCGCGCGTTCGGCGACCACGTGCGCGGCGAACTCGACAGTGGAGCCGCCGTCGGCGACAGAGACCTCCCGCGCATCGCGCCCTCGCGCTTCGGCCTGGATCTGAACTGGAACGCCGACCGTTGGCGCGCTGCGCTGGGCGCGACGCGGGTGATGCGTCAGGACGACGTGGCCGCGGACGAAACCGGAACCGCGGGTTACACGCTGGTCGACGCCCATTTCGCCTGGCATTGGGACACCGAGAATCAGGGCTGGGAAGTGTTCGTCGACGCCAACAACCTCACCGATGCCGACGCCCGCGTGCATACCTCGTTCCTGAAGGACAACGTAGTGCTGCCCGGCCGCAACTTCGCGGTGGGCGTGCGCCTGTTCTTCTGATGCCGCATTTTCCCGCAAGCGTTGCATCACACGCATAACCCACGCTCCACGCGATCACCCTATAAACGGCGCCCCCGCATCCGCCGCAGGCCGTCCACTCTCTCCCGGACCATGCCTGCGGCGGATGCAACTTCCACCCGGTCGCGCTGGTTATCAGCGCGGCGTTTTCTTTGCGACGATATTGGCTTTGGGCTTGGTTGGCGGCTTGGGCCGGCCGGACGCCTTGCCGAGCAGCTTCAGGTTTTCGGCCACGCTGCGCGACGCGGGGCGCTTGCCGAGCAGCGAAAACGCATCGCCGGCATCCGCGAGCGCGCGTTCAAGATGCACGGCGATCGCCCGCTCCGCAGCGGTCAGACTCTCGGCGATGGTGCCGAGCGCAATGCCGTCGTGATCCTTCATGATCGCTTCCAGCTCGCGCTCGTTCCTCGGCAGTTTTTCGGCGAGCAGATTGACCAGACTGGCGAACACCGCGCGACGCATGTCGGCCACCGGCAGCAGGCTCTCTTCGCTGTCCTTGCGCTGGCCCAGACTGCGGCTGTCGAGTAATGCCGCAAGCCCGGAGCCTTCGCCCAGCGTGGCGAGCATGTCGTCGACCACGCCGGTGACCGTGCCGGCGCCGAACTGACCATCGATCACGTCCTGCAGCGTGCGGCCGATCTTCACCAGCGGCTCCCACGGGCACGGATGCGGATGCGGCAACTGCAGTTCAAGCGCTTCGATATCGAAACGCGCCACCGCCGCGATCAGGAACGGCCAGCAGTAGCGGCGATTGCGCGGCGCCAGCCAGCGCACGGTGTTGCGGTAATAAGTCTGAATCTTCAGATATTCCGGCGTGGGCACGCCGCCCGGTTTCAGGCCTTGGCGCGGCAGACCGGTTAGCGGATCGTTGCCGGCGCCCACACCATTCAGATTGATGTTGACGAAGTGATGCCAAGTGGCATCGCAGACGATGCGACCGACATGCGCGGGATCGCCGTCGTAGGCCGAAATCGCGCCGAAACTGCGCGGATAGACCGGCGGTTTCAGGGTGTCGGTGACGAAGCGGCCGGCCGACATCGACACCGCGACGACCGCCGCCTGGATGCGCGCGCCGCCAGCGAGCGGTGCCGGCCATTCTTCGAAAGCCGCGAAATTGCCTGCGCCCGGAGTCGGCGCCAAGCACTCGCTCTCGTGCGGATGATCCGGCAGGTAATCGACCGCACCGGAAGCATGACGAAGTACAGAATGCACCGCCCAGGTCGACGGCGACGAACTCGATCCGCCGTTCGAAAAGAACACCGGGTACATGCGCTGCGCGATCGCATCGGCCTGATCCTGGAATTCCTTGATGTTGTTGCTACCCGGATCGATCACGGTATCGAGCCGCTGCGGCGAACTCATCGGCACGCTCGACCAGTTCCGCATATACCTCACGCGCGGGACGTGCGCGCCCATGCCGAAGCCCAGATTCGAATGATCGCCGGTAGCGAACACGCCGCCACCGGCTTGCATGAAGGATTCGAGCTTGCTTTGCTCGGCCGGAATCAAAGGCGTCGCATTGATGCCGAACATCCAGATCTGATCGTAATTCGCGGTCGTGACCGGAATTGCGGCGGTATTGAAATTGAAGCTGCCGGCGATCGTCGCGAAGGGATCGCCGTTGCGATGCCCGCTGCTCACCGTATGGCCCGCGCTCTGCACCACGGAAATGAACTCGGTGAGACCACCACCATCCGTCGGACTGAATCCGAGTCCTCCATCGGTGACCACCAGCACGCGCTGCGGGCACGGATATTTGAAAACCACATCGATGAAGCGATTCCTGTTGGTGAAAATATCGCCTGGCATATCACTCTCCTTGTCGGATCCGGCTGGACCTTCATCGCGCTGCAGGTATGGAATGCGCGGCGTCGTGCCGGTAAACCTGCCCCTGTCTCAACGCTGCGCTGTGTGCGCAACGGACACGGACGCGCGCGGACGCGGGATGACCGCCTCCGACGGAAAGATGCGTTTTGCTTCAAATCCCGACCTGTCCAAGGCCCGACGGGCGCTGCGGTTTCAGCCCGCCTGCACGCAGCGCGCGCAGATGCCGTGCACTTCCAGCGTCTGCGCCTGCGGCACGAAGCCCAGCGCGCGGGCCTTCTCATCGAGCTGAGCGACCACGCGCTGGTCTTCCAGTTCGACGGCGCTGTGGCAGCGATTGCAGATCAGGAACGGCACCGAGTGCTGCGCAGTGTTGGGGTGATGGCAGGCGACGAAGGCATTCACCGATTCCAGCTTGTGGATGAAGCCGTTGGCCAGCAGGAAATCCAGCGCCCGGTACACGGTCGGCGGCGCAGCGGCGCCGACGCTGTCTTCGTCCAGCGCCTTGTCGGCGCGGATCCGGTCCAGCAGGTCGTAGGCCTTGATCGGCTTGCCCTGCTCGGCGATCAGGGTCAGCACCCGCGCGCGGATCGGCGTCAGGCGCAGGCCGCGCTCGCGGCAGGCATGCTCCACCGCATGCACGAAGCTTGGCGCGTCGTGGACGTGATGGTGCGGGTCGGTGCAGGGGTGCGACATGGATGGATGATGGCGTCGGACGGGTCCGGACTCAAGCCGCGCGTTCACGCGTGATGCGTTCGGACCGGGCGCCTCAGCCAGCGATGATCGCCAGCGCGGCGTCGATCCGCGCCACCCCCTCGCCCTGACCGGCCAGATAAACCGTATGCGAGATGTCCGGGCTGACCTGGGTGCCGGTAATCGCCACCCGCATCGGCTGCGCCACCTTGCCAATGCCCAGACCCAGCGCCTCTGCGGTCGCGTGCAGCGCCGCGGCGACGCTCTCCACGGTCCAGGTATCGAGCTTGGCGAAGCGGTCGCGGGCATCGGTCAGCGCGGCTGCGGCCTCCGGCTTGAGGTGTTTGGCGACCGCAGCGGCATCGTAGTCGATCAACGGTCGATACCAGACCGCCGCGCGTTCGGACATGTCTTTCAGCGTCTGCACGCGGTCGCGCAGCGCGATCACCACATCCGCCGGCGCCGGTCCGCGCGACAGGTCAAAACTTTCATCGTGAAGCTGCGCCTGCTGCAGATGCCATTGCAGATGCTTCGCAACCGCGGCGGGGTCGTCACTCTTCAGGTACTGCTGGTTGAGCCAGCCGAGCTTGGCCATGTCCAGGCGCGAGGCGCTGGGATTCACGTCGTGCAGCTCGAACAGCGCGATCATGTCGTCGATCGAGAAGATTTCCTGATCGCCGTGCGACCAGCCCAACCGCACCAGATAATTCAGCAGCGCGTGCGGCAGATAGCCGCCGTCCCGATACTGCATGACATCGGCGGCGCCAGTGCGCTTGGACAGCTTGGCGCCGCTCTCGTCGAGAATCATCGGCAGATGCGCGAAATTCGGCACCGCCGTGCCCATTCCCATGCCGATCAGCGCGCGATAGATGTTGATCTGCCGCGGGGTGTTGTTGACGTGATCGTCGCCGCGCACCACGTCGGTGATGCCCATGTCCAGATCGTCCACCACCACCGCGAAGTTGTAGGTGGGATAGCCGTCGGGGCGGAAGATCACCAGATCGTCGAGTTCGGTGTTGGCGAATTCGATGCTGCCCTTCACCTTGTCGTCCCACGACACCGTGCCGTCGAGCGGGTTCTTGAAGCGGATCACGCGATTGGGCACGTCGCGGTAACCAGCGTTCTGTTCGCGATAGGCGCCGTTGTAGCGCGGCTTCTCTTTCGCGGCGAGCGCGGCCTCGCGCACAGCGTCAAGCTCTTCGCGGGTCTCGTAGGCGTAATAGGCAACTCCGGCGGCGACCATCTGCTCGGCGACTTCGCGATAGCGGTCGAGACGCTGGGTCTGGTATATCGGGCCTTCGTCGTAGTCCAGGCCCAGCCAGTCCATCGCCTCAAGGATCGCGTCGATCGCCGCCTGGGTGCTGCGCTCACGGTCGGTATCCTCGACCCGCAGCACGAACTGGCCACCGGCGTGGCGCGAGGCCAGCCAGCAGTACAGCGCGGTGCGGGCGCCGCCGATATGCAGATAACCGGTCGGGCTGGGAGCGAAGCGGGTGCGGATGGTCATGCGGATGCGGCCGGAGAACAGGAAAGGCGGAATTTTACCCGTTATGGCCGGTGCGTTCCGGCTGCGTCGCTGACGAAGATGCTTGTCATCCCAAGCCGCAGGCGAGGGACCTGCTTTCATGCGTCGCCCAAATTACGCAACAACAGGTCTCTCACCCGAATGGCACTTACATAAGCGCAACATCCAGATTTTCGTCATTCCCGCGTAGGCGGAAATCCAGTGACTTCAGGCATTTTCGATCAAGCAAAGGCGCTGGATCCCCGCCTGCGCGGGGATGACGGGGCTTAATCAGTGCCATTCGTCTCTCACCCCAATGAAGCAGGGGTTCGGGATGACAGCACAGGTCAATTCGCGTGTATAGCAATCACGAATACTGCCTGTGTTGCGGCTGTGAATGCCGGCGGCCCCGTCCCGCTACTACAATTCCCCGATGACCACCCTCTTCATCTCCGATCTTCACCTCGACCCCGAACGCCCGGAGGTCACCCGGCTGTTTGGCGAATTCATCGACGGCGAGGCACGCGGCGCCGACGCGCTGTACATCCTCGGCGACTTGTTTGAAGCCTGGGTCGGCGACGATGACCCGTCCGAAACCGGCGTCTTCGTCGCTGCGAAACTCAGCACTCTCAGCGACAGCGGCGTGCAGGTGTTCTTCCAGCACGGCAATCGCGATTTCCTCGTCGCCGGCGATTTCGCGCAGCGCGCCGGCATGCAACTGCTGCCTGAGAACGCGGTCGTCATGCTGTACGGAAAGCCGGTACTGTTGATGCACGGCGACACGCTCTGCACCGGGGATGTCGCCTATCAGGCGTTCCGTGCGCAGACCCGCACCCCAGCCTGGCGCGTGCAGTTCCTGTCGCAGCCGCTGACCGCACGACTCGCTTTCGCTGCGCAGGCTCGGGCCGCCAGTCAGCAGCGGCAACAGGCGATGAAACACGACGACCGCGCACAGTTCGAGACCGTCACCGATGTCGCGCCCGACGCGGTGCGCGACACGTTCGCACGCTACGGTATCGACACGATCATCCACGGTCACACCCATCGCCCGGCGATCCACACGCTGGACATCGACGAGCGCAGCTGCCGACGCATCGTGTTGGGCGACTGGTACACGCAGGGATCAGTGTTGCGCGTCGATGCCGACGGCGCGGCGTTGGCGGCGATGCCGCTGTAGAACCAGCGACCCATAGGGCGCTCTGCCGCTGTAGAACCAGTGATCCACAGGGCGCTCTTCTCTTGTGGGAGCGACGCAAGTCGCGACTGGCTGCGGAAAATCTTCCCGGGACCCGTCGCGACTTGCGTCGCTCCCACAACAGTGGTCTTTCCGGCAGAGCAGCCCCGCGGACTCGCTGCGCATCGCGATAGCGGCCAGTGAAAACCCCGGTGGATACGGATCCGCCGGCGCAAAAGTGGCGATCCACAGGCTGCTCGATCACTGTAGAAGCGGCGACCCACTGGGCGCTCTACTGTGGGAGCGACGCAAGTTGCGACTGGCTCCAGAAAATCTTTCCGCAATCCGTCGCGACTTGCGTCGCTCCCACAACAGCGGTCCTTCCGGC
>JAYUIZ010000363.1:0-2325 GCA_043765595.1 Lysobacter sp.
GCCACCACGGGCGCGCGGGTGCGCCGTTCATGAAGTCGATGGCGGCCAAGAAGACATCGATCACACAAGGGTCATGGCGCACGCCAGTGACCACGCAGAGGCGCCGGTATAGCGCGTAGGCGTCGCATTGCGCGAGTTCTGCCGGCGAGCGCAGGCCTAGTGTCTCGAAATCGCCGGCGGTGGCGGGACCGACGTTCGGGATGTCAGTGAAAAGGCGTGCTTCGGAAGCGCATGTGGCTTTGGCCATGGCGTTGGATTCGGACGAGGCGTGAGTCGGAAGTGGAAACGAAAAAGCCGGATTCCCTGCGGAAGTCCGGCTTTTCGCATGCTGCTGCGGGCGAGCCCGCAGCGATGGCAACGGCTCGATGACTCAGGCCGTGGCGGCATCCTTGAGCTTCTTCATCGGACGGACCTTGACCTTCACGGTGGCCGGCTTGGCGGCGAAGGTGGTTTCCAGACCGGTGAACGGGTTGATGCCCTTGCGCTTCGGCTTGGCGGCGACGCTGACCGAGGAGATCTTCAGCACGCCCGGCAGCACGAACGTACCGGCGCCCTTCTTGCCGATCGACGCGTGGATAGTGGCTTCCAGCGTCGCCATCACGGCGCGCACATCCTTGGCGGCGACTTCAGTGGCGGCGGCGATGTGCGTGACCAGCGCAGACTTGCTCATCACTTCTTTGATCGGCTTCGGCGCGGCCGGCTTGGCTGCGGCCTTCTTCGCGGCGACTTTCTTTTTCGTTGCCATGGGAATTTGTTTTCCTCGTCGGATGATTGAACTGTGTCTGGGCCGGTACGAGCCGGCATGCGCACTGTAGGCCAAGGTCGTGCCGTCGCCAAGCCCCCGGAAGGCTTTTTTCAGGCTTTTTTCCGCTGATTTACGACGAAGGACGGCGTATTTGCCGCTATTGGGCATAAATCCGGCCACACGCGCTTCCGGGAAGCGGAAAAAACGGCATTCGGTGCGCGCAGCGGACAGCATGCGCAATGCATGGCGTCACTCAGCGCCGAGCGCATTTGATCGGTCGCAATCGCGACAAGGCTACGGCAGCAGGCCATTCCAGCCCAGTTTTCCCGAGCTTTCCTGCAACCTGCGCATAGCGCTGGTCGAAGCGTTCGCGGTAGCAGAAGGGATCGAACCAGCTCGGGCCTTTCAACAAGGCAATAAGCGCCAGACTTTCCTGCGGCTTCAATTCTGCGAGCGGGATGCCGAAATAGAACTCTGCCGCTGCTTCGATGCCGATCACATCCTTCCGGAACCCGCTCTCGGCCAAGATCGTGTCGACGGTTTGGTCGCGTGTCCATTGACGGCCGATTTTCACCGCCAGCGCGATGCTTGCGAGATGGTGTTCTCCCTGTGTGCGTGCACGACTATGCTTGAACTGGGCGACCTGCGTCGCCCGATGCAACAGGATTTCCTCTGCCGGCGGTGGCGCCAGAAATTGTCTGGTGGACACGAAAAAATCGATCCAGAACGTGACCGGGTTAAGCTTGCGCAAGCTGGTCGCCCCGTCCGCTTCGACCGCGAGATACTGATCCCGGATCGTGTCCGACGCGCGGTACGACGATGCCGGGATGTCATCGGGAACGAAACGCGCGCCCCATGCGTAGATTGCAAAGCACAGCGCGATGCAGGTCATCAACAGCCCGATGAGGACGACCAGCGTCCACTGCGGCCAACGCAGGCTTGTGCCCATGTTCCGTCCGGCATTCCCAAGAGACATCGCGTGTCTCCCCGCGCCTGTGCAGAAGACAATCGTGGGCGCGCGTCACCCGTGTATCCGAAGCGCCGTCGCGCTACTGGCCGTCGCCGTTGGTCAACACGCTGGCGGCAGTGCCGACGATCAGCGGATCCGCAGCGTGTACGACGCGGGCGTCCTTGCCCGGATAGGGCAGGGTGGACAGAAAGTGACGCATACAGTTCAGGCGCGCGCGTTTCTTGTCGTCCGACTTCACCACCAGCCACGGCGAATCGGCGGTGTCGGTGTGGAAGAACATGGCGTTCTTGGCCTCGGTATAGTCGGGCCACTTGTCGAGCGACTGCAGGTCGATCGGCGACAGTTTCCAGTGTTTCAGCGGATCGTTCCTGCGCGAGTTGAAGCGTCGCAGCTGTTCTTCGCGGCTGACCGAGAACCAGAATTTGTACACGCGGATGCCGCTGCGGACCAGCATGCGTTCAAATTCCGGGGTTTCGCGCAGGAATTCGAGGTATTCGGCGGGCGTGCAGAAGCCCATCACTTTCTCGACCCCGGCGCGGTTGTACCAGCTGCGATCGAAGAACACGATCTCGCCCGCCGTGGGCAGGTGTTGGATATAGCGCTGGAAATA
>JAYUIZ010000364.1:0-2322 GCA_043765595.1 Lysobacter sp.
AACCCACCCGGCAGTTGCTCTATCACGTCGCGCACAGCGAATCGGTGCACCCCGCGCTGATGCAATTGCGTGAAGTGTTCGATCTGGATTCGCTCAAACCGACCGAATCCGAACTCGACCATGCCCGCGGCAGCGTCGCGGGTCGCAATCGCACGCTGCTCGACACCGTTGCGGCCGCAATCAAGGAAGACCTGCTGCGGGTGAAGGACGAGCTGGATCTGTATCTGCGCACGGCCAAGAGCAACCCGGCCGAGCTCCAGCCGCAGGCCGAACGCCTGCAGAACGTATCCGACACGCTCGGCATGCTCGGGCTGGGACTCGCGCGCAGCCTTGTGCTGCAGCAGCGCGACTCCATGCGCGAAATCGTCGATGGCAAGCGCAAGGCCGACGAGGCCGCGCTGCTGGAAGTCGCCGGTGCGCTGCTGTACGTCGACGCCTCGCTTGACGACCAGGTCGCGCGGCTCGCCAGCGGCGATGGTGCCGAGACCGAAGAAGATCTTGCTGGCGCCGAAGCCCGCAAAGTGCTCGGTGTGCTGATCCGCGAGGCGATCACCAACTTTGCAAGCGCGCGCCAGGCCTTCGTTGCTTTTGTAGAAACCAGCTGGAACCACTCCGAACTGGTGCAGGTGCCGAAACTCCTGCGTGAAGTATCTGGTGCGCTCAATATCCTCGAGCTGTCGCAACCCGCGCAGTATCTCGACGGCGTGCGCCTGTACGCCGAAATCGAACTGCTCGAACGTCGCCGCATTCCGAACAGTCGTCAGCTCGATACCTTCGCGGACGCGCTGGCCAGCATCGAGTATTACCTCGAAGCGCTGCGCGAACATCGCGCCAATCGCGACGATATCCTCGACATCACCCGCAACAGCCTCGAAAACCTGGGTTACTGGCCCTTGCCGGCCGAACGCGCTCCTGCTGTAGAAGTGCCTGCTGTCGATACCCCTGCAGCAGAACTCCCGCCGGTCGTGTCGCCGGAGATCGTGCCCGCAGAGCTTGCACCGCCCGTCGAAGCGCTACCCGAGGCTGCGTCGCTGCAGATTGCAGAGCCCGTTGCAGATACGCCGATGGACCAGCCGCTGGAGATCGCAGCGCCTGTCGCCGAGATGCCCGCGCCCGAGGCGGCGACTTTCGAACCGCTCGAACTCGCACCAGTCGAAATTGCGCTGCCTGCGCCTGTGGTCGAAATGCCTGCCGCCCGGACGCCTGCCGTCGAGACGCCTGCACCGGCGCCGTTCGTGCCCTTGTTCCTGCCGCCGCGAGAGTCTGTTGCCGCGCCGCCCGTGCCGCCCCAGGTTGCAGCGCCGCCCGTGGCGCCGCCTGCGCCGGTCGCCGCGCCGCCGTCTGCGGGTTTTGACGTCACCAGCGACGATATCGACGACGAAATCCGCGAAATCTTCCTCGAAGAATTTGAGGAGGAGATCGGCAATCTCGCGCATTTGCTGCCGGCGTGGAAAGCGGAACCTCAGAACATCGAACGTCTGCAGCCAGTTCGCCGGGTCTTCCACACGCTGAAGGGCAGCGGCCGTCTGGTCGGCGCCAAGACGCTCGGCGAGTTCAGCTGGAAGATCGAGAACATGCTGAACAAGGTACGCGATGGCCTGCGCCCCGCCACGTCTCCGGTGATCGCGATGGTCGAGCAGGCTTACGCGACCCTGCCGCAGCTGCACGCCGCGCTGCGCGGCGAGGGGACGGTCACCACCGATCTGCGTGCGATGGAAGTCTTCGCCGACCGCATTGCCGGTGGCGAGGAAGTGATGCCTGTGATCGTCGCCATGGCGGTCGCCCAGGCGGCGCCGATCGTCGAATTTGAACTGGTGAAAACCGAATTCACCGCTGGCGCGATGATCGAGCAGGAAGAAGGCATCGCGGTCAGCGTTGATGCCGTGTTGTTCGAGATTCTGCAGGCGGAAGTCGGCGGGCACCTCCGCACCATCGAAGGCTGGCTGTCGCGCGCGCGCAGCGCGCCGACTGCTGCCGACGAACCGCTGGTCCGCGCGATCCATACCATGAACGGCGCGTTCGCGATGACCGAAGTGCCGGCCATCACCGATGCGCTGATTCCGGCCGAAAGTTACGTGCGTCGTTTGCTCGCATCCGCCGATGCGGCCGATGACGAGGGCGTGAGCGCGATCGCCGAGCTGTCCGATCGCGTCCGCGCGACCGTATCCGCGTTGGCGGTGTCAGGCGGCCGCGTGCTGCGCTGCGATGCGCTGGCCGCGCGTTTCCAGACCTTGCGTGACAGCCTGCCGGAATCCAGGCCAGCCAGTGCGGTCGAGGAACCTGTCGGGATCGAATTCGAAAGCGGACAGATCGGGCAGGGCG
>JAYUIZ010000365.1:0-6464 GCA_043765595.1 Lysobacter sp.
CGTGTTCGCTGCCGCCGTATTCGCTGTCCGCCGAAACGCAGGCGAAGCTGCGCGAGCAAGTGGTGGCGCTGGCCAAGGCGCTGAACGTGATTGGGCTGATGAACACCCAGTTCGCGATCCAAACCGAAGCCGACGGCACCGACACCATCTTCCTGCTCGAAGTGAACCCGCGCGCCTCGCGCACCGTGCCGTTCGTGTCCAAGGCCACCGGCATGCCGCTGGCGAAGATCGCCGCGCGCTGCATGGCCGGCAAGACTCTGGCCGAGCAGGGCGCGCTGAAGGAAATCGTGCCCCACTACTACTCGGTGAAGGAAGCTATTTTCCCGTTCGCGAAATTCCAGAACGTCGATCCGATCCTGGGGCCGGAAATGCGTTCCACCGGCGAAGTGATGGGCGTGGGCCTCAACTTCGGCGCCGCGTTTGCGCGCGCGCAGGAGGCCGCGGGCATCAAGGCGCCGCCGGTCGGCAAGGCCTTCATCTCGGTGCGCGACCCCGACAAACAGCGCGTGCTGGCGGTGGCCGAAGAACTGATCCGCCGCGGCTTCTCGCTGGTCGCCACCCGCGGCACCGGCGCGTGGCTGCGCTCGCAGAACGTGGCCTGCGAGACGATCAACAAGGTCGTCGAAGGCCGGCCGCACGTCGTCGATCTGATCAAGAACGGCGAAATCACCTATATCGTCAACACCACCGAAGGCAAACAGGCCATCGCCGACTCGTTCTCGATCCGTCGTGAGGCCCTGCAGCACCGGGTGACCTATTCGACCACGATTGCGGGCGCGAAAGCCTTGCTTCATTCTCTCGATTTCCGCGACAGCGGCCCGGTCTGGGCGCTGCAGGAACTGCACAAGGAACTGGATCCGTCATGAGCCGAGCCCCCCTGACATCGAAAGGCGCGCAGCGCCTGCGTAGCGAGCTGGAACAGCTGAAAAGCGTGCAGCGCCCGGCGGTGATCAACGCCATCTCCGAGGCCCGCGCCCACGGCGACCTCAAGGAAAACGCCGAGTACCACGCCGCGCGCGAGCAGCAGGGCTTCATCGAAGGCCGCATCAAGCAGCTCGAAGCCGAGCTGTCGCACGCGCAGGTCATCGACATCTCCACGCTTAACGCCGGTAGCCGCGTAGTCTTCGGCGCAACCGTGACCCTGGCCGACGTGGAGACCGAGGACGAGAAGCGCTACCAGATCGTCGGCGACCTCGAAGCCGACATCAAACTCAGCCTGATCGCGATTTCCTCGCCGATCGCGCGTGCGCTCATCGGCAAGCACGAAGGCGACGTGGTGGAGATCGATGCGCCCGCCGGCCGCCGCGAATTCGAACTGATCAAGGTCGCGTACGAAGGCTGACCGGGGCGCAACGATGGCCCGCGCCATCTTCCTGCTGCCCGCATGGTCGGGCTTCGGTCGTCAGGGGCTTTCGCCCGAACTTGCGAAAGCATTCGGCCGTGCGGATTTTGCCATGATCGGCGACCGCGGTATCGATGCGCAGCTGACCCGTCATTTCACCGCGACGCCTGCGCGTTGGGCGCCGGCCGCGATCACCCGCCAGGCCGATGCCGGTGATGCCGCTGGCGCGGCGTGGCTGCGCGCCGATCCCGCGCATGTGCGCCCAGAAATGACCGGCGCGCGCTTGCTTGGCATCGGCGAGCGGCTGTCGCTGTCGCAGGCCGATGTAGATGAGTTGCTGCCGGCGCTGAAGCCTGTCTTCGGCGACAGCGGCTTTGCCTTGGATGCGCCCACGCCGTCGCGCTGGTATCTGCGTCTGCTGCGCGAAGCGAAATTTCCGCAGTTCAGCACCCCGGACGACGCGCTGGGCGCCGACCTCTTCGAGCATCAGCCCGACGGTCCCGAAAGCCGCCGCTGGCGCGCCTTGCTCAACGAGGTGCAGATCGTGCTGCACAACCATCCATGGAACGCGCAGCGCGCCGCACGCGGGCTTGTGTCCATCAACGCGCTGTGGGTCTGGGGCGGCGGCGTGCTGCCGGACCGGATGGTCGCTGACGCGCGACAGGCCTGCAGCGACGATGATCTTGTGAACGCATCGATCAGGCTTGCGGGCGGTACGGCGCAGCCGCTGCCGCGGGATTTCGGCAGCGCGACGTCGAGCGGGAACGACGTCGCGCTCTACGATCTGCGCCGCTTCCGCGATTTCGCGGCGCTGCAGCGCGACTGGCTGCTGCCGGCGGTGTCGGCGATGCGATCGGGTGAACTCGATGCGCTCGCGCTCGACGCGACGGATGGCACGCAGCTGCGACTCATGCGCGGCCAACGCTGGCGTTTCTGGCGAGGCGCGTGGGCGCTGCCGTCGCCATCGCGACCGCAGGACCAGGAATGACCCGCACGATCCGGCGACGCGACGCTGCGGACATGCGCGACCCCCAAGGCGAATGGCCGCCACAGCTGTCGCCGCTGCTTCGTCGCATCTACGCGGCGCGCGGTGCGCATACCTATGCGCTTGCACAGCCGCGCCTGCAGCAACTGCTGCCGCCGGATACGCTGCTCGGCATTGATGCCGCGGCGCGTCTGCTGGCCGCTGCAATGGAGAACAGCCGGCATATCGTGGTGGTCGGCGATTTCGACTGCGACGGCGCCACCGCCTGCGCGGTCGCGGTGCGCGGCCTGCGCCTGCTGGGCGCGAAGCAGGTGTCGTACGCGGTGCCAAACCGCATGATCCACGGGTATGGCCTGTCGCCAGCGCTGGTCGAAGACCTGGTGGGCATGCGTCCCGAGGTGCTGGTGACCGTCGATCATGGCATCGCCTGCCATGCCGGCATCGCCGCGGCGAAAGCATACGGCTGGCAGGTGCTGGTGACCGACCACCATCTTCCTGGCGAACGGCTTCCGCAGGCGGATGTGATCGTCGATCCGAATCTTCCCGACGATGAGTTTCCCAGCAAGGCGCTGGCCGGCGTCGGCGTGATGTTCTACGTGCTGCTGGCGCTGCGCCGCGTGCTGCGCGAAGCGGATGCGTTCGATGGAGATCCGCCGGATCTTTCGGTGCTGCTGGATCTGGTCGCGGTGGGCACCGTCGCCGATCTGGTGCCGCTGGATGCGAACAACCGCATTTTGGTTTCAGCGGGTCTGCGTCGACTGCGTGCCGGCCACGGCTGCGCCGGCCTGCGGGCGCTGATCGAAGTGTCGCGCAAGCAGGCGGCGACCCTGACCGCGAGCGATATCGGGTTCTCGATGGCGCCACGGATCAACGCCGCCGGCAGGCTTGAAGACATGGCCGTCGGTATCGAATGCCTGCTCTGCGACGACCCCGGCCGGGCGCGCGAGCTCGCCGAAATCCTCGATGGGATCAACGCCGAGCGTCGCGGCGTGCAGCAGCAGATGGTGGGCGATGCCGAAGACGCACTCGCATCGCTATCGTTCGATCTCAACACCGGCCGCGCCAGTGTCTGCCTGTATCGCGAGGACTGGCACCCGGGCGTCGTCGGCCTGGTCGCGTCCAAGGTCAAGGAACGCGTGCATCGCCCGGCGATCGCGTTCGCGCCCAGCGATACCGGCAGCGATCTGCTGCGCGGTTCGGCGCGTTCGATCGCCGGTTTCCATATCCGCGATGCGCTGGCGGCGGTGGATGCGCAGCATCCCGGGTTGATCGAGAAATTCGGCGGTCATGCGATGGCCGCCGGCCTGAGTCTGCGACTGACCGAACTGCCGCGTTTCCAGGCGGCGTTCGAACACTGCGCCGCGGCGATGCTGTCGGCGGAACTGCTGCAGGATGTGATCCTGAGCGACGGCGCAATGCCGCCCGATGACTGCGGCATCGAGACCGCGCTGGCGCTGCGCGACGGCGGGCCGTGGGGGCAGGCCTTCGCGGAGCCGCTGTTCGACGATGTTTTCGACGTCGTCGGCTGGAAGATCTTGGGCGAGCAGCATCTGAAGTTGGAACTGACGCGACCGGGCGTTGCCGGCCAACGACTGAATGCGATCCACTTCAGTGGTTGGACCGGGGAACCGCCGGCATCGCGCTCGCGCATCGCCTATCGACTGCAGCCGGACGACTGGCGCGGCGGCGACGCCGTACAGCTGGTCGTCGTGCATCGCGAAATCGCGTGCACGTGATGATGCAGGTCGCCCGCCTCAGCGATGACTCCGCATAGCGGTAATGCAGCTGCGCCCCGACGCCGCGGCTTGACCCCGAGACACGGCGACGGTCTCGGTTAGGATGTCCTGCGGCGAAACCCCGTTCCGGCGGGCCGGTCGTTCTGTCGTCACCATCCGCAGGGGAACCACCATGCAACGAGGCTTCGCAAGCACCGCCGTCATCACTCTCGTTACCGGGCTGCTGCTCGGCCAGGCGGCACCCACCGCTCAGGCGCAGCGCGCCCGCGACCGCGTCGCGGAGGTGGCGATCATGGCGCCGCCGCTGATCGTGTCGCGCGATGCGGAAACACCGGTCGGCCTGCGCGCAGCATCGATGCAGGTCGACACCGACGGCAGTCTGGCCCGCACCACACTGCTGCTCACGCTGTACAACCCCAATGATCGATTGCTGGAAGGCACGCTGGAGTTCCCGCTGCAGCCGGGCCAGCAGGTCAGCGCGTTCGCTTTGGATGTCGGCGGCGTGCTGCGCGACGCGGTACCGGTGCCCAAACAGAAAGCGCAGCAGGTGTTCGAGAGCATCGAACGCCGCAACGTCGACCCCGGCGTGCTCGAACAGACTTCCGGCAATCATTTCCGCCTGCGTGTGTATCCGATCCCGGCCCGCGGCACGCGGCAGGTGCGGCTGGTGATCGATGAAGCCATGCGCCGCGACGCGGGCAGCTGGCGTCTTGATGTGCCGGTGCATCTGCTCGGCGGCACTGAGGCGTTCTCGCTGGAGCTGCGCGCCCAGGGACTGCGCAAGCCGCCGCAGGTGGTGGGCATTTTCGAGGGCTTGAACTTCGAACGCAGCGGTCGCGGGTATGCCGCTACCGTCGAGCGCAAGGCGTTCCGGCCCATGAGTGGTTTGTCGCTGCGTTTCCCGGCCGACAACACCGCGCAGAGCTATTTGCAGACACAGGGCGACGACCGCTTCGCGCTGGTCGAAATCCCGGTGCTGGCAACTTCGAACATCATCGCTCGACGCGCATTGCCTACATCAGTCGGCCTGCTGTGGGATGCGTCTGGTTCGGCGCGCAAGCGCGACCGGCAGACTGAGTTCGCGCTGCTGGACCGCTATTTCAAGGCGATGGGCAACGGCAGCGTCTCGCTGCGCCTGCTCCGCGACGTGGGCGAAAACGGCGGCCGTTTCGAAATCCGCGACGGCGATTGGAGTGCGCTGCGCAAAGTGCTGGAGACGGCGGTGTACGACGGCGCCAGCGATCTCGCCGATTGGACGCCAGCGGCCGGCATCGGCGAATACCTGCTGGTCAGCGACGGCCTGCAGAACTACGGCGAGCGTGCGTTCCCGGAACTGCGCGGCGGACAGTCGCTGTACGCGCTGAATTCTGCGGGTGCGGATGCGGACGGCGCGCGTTTGTCGGCGCTGGCCGAAGCGCGCGGCGGCCGTCTGGTGCAGTGGCAGGGTCGCGCCGGTCTGGACGCCGCAGCCGATGCGCTGTTGGGTGCGGGTACCCGCATCGTGGCGCTGGAAGGCGAGGGCATCGAAGAGCTGCAGCCGCAGGCCTGGTATGTCGAAGGTGGCCTGCTGCGCGTGGCCGGCCGCATGACCGAACCGACCGCCACCGTGCGCGTCACCGTGAGCGAAGCGGGCAAGACCCGCAGCTTCGCGCAATCGATCGACGCCGATACGCCGCAGAGCACCCGGGTCGGTGCGCTGTGGGCCAGCTGGCAGGTCGCCGCCCGTGCGGCCGAACCCGAGCGTCATCGCGCCGAAATCGCGCGCCTCGGTCAGCGCTTCGGCATCGTCACGCCTGGCACCTCGCTGCTGGTGCTGGAAGCGCCGGAAGACTATGTGCGCTACGACATTCCCGCGCCGCCTGCGCTGAGCGAACAGGTCGCTGCGCTGCGGCGTACGCAGACCCGGGAAAAAGAACAGTCGCGCAGCCAGCGGCTGGAAGATGTCGCCAGCCGTTTCGCCGATCGCGTCACCTGGTGGGGACGCGACTTTCCGAAAACCGCGCCGCCGGCACCCAAATCCGACATGGCCCGTTCGAGCCGCGGACGATCGGCGCGCGATGCAGCGCCCGCCGGGGCGGTTGCGATGCAGGCGCCGCCACCGCCGCCCGCGCCGATGATGTCTGCCGAGGCCGTTGCTTTCGACCGTTTAAGCGACGATGCCCGTCAGCATGAGGCCGAGGGCGATCTGGATTCGGTCGCGGTGACCGGTGCGCGGCTCCGGCAATCGGAGTTGGCGCGTAGCGCTCCAGGTACCGATGCGAATGCTGCGGGCCAGGGCGTCTCCATCCAACTGCAGGCCTGGGCGCCGGATTCGCCCTACGCCCGCCGTCTGCGCGGTGCCAAGGCCGAAGATCTCTATCCTCTGTATCTCGACGAGCCCGACAGCCACGCCGATAGCACC
>JAYUIZ010000366.1:0-2312 GCA_043765595.1 Lysobacter sp.
TTGTCATTGTCATTGTCATTGTCAACGGCATTGGCATTGGCATTGCGGCGGCATTATCGCGACATGATCATCACGACATGAATCATCACGATGTCATCGCGATATCGTTATCTCGACACCACTGCATCACACGAACACGCCCTCACGCAGCCACTTGGTCGCCACCCATTTTTCGCCCGCGATCACCGGTGCGCCGCCGTGCAGGGTTTTCGTCGACGGATGCGGGCGGTCATAGCTGAAGAACAGCGCGCAGCCGCGCTTGGCGGCAAAGCGCAGGCCCAGATCGGGGAATGTGGTTTCGCCGCCGCGCTCGGGTTCGCGCAGATAGATCAGCAGCGTGGCGATGCGCTGCCCGCCGCGGGCAAGCACGGCGGCCGAACCCTCGGCCGCGGGATCGAAATAATCGTAGTGCGGCTCGTAGCGGTCGCCTGGGCGGTAATGCAGCACCTGCAGATGCTCGCCGTTTTCGACCGGCCACGACAGCAGTTGCGCGATGCGCGCTTCGATCGAACGCACCAGCGGATTCTCGTCGCGCTGGAAGAACATGCCGCGACTGGTGCGCACGGCATCCAGCTTGTTGTGGCCGGTCTGCATGTCGGTGGTCAGCGAGCGCTGCATGCGCGGCCGCGCGGTTTCCACCAGTCGATCGCATTCGTTCTTGCTGAGGAAATCCGCGAACATCACGATCTGCGGATCGGGCAAGGTCACCAGCACCGATACCTTGCGGTCGCCGGCATCGATCGACATCGCGCCGTCGTCCAGCGCCGGCGCCGGCATCCTGCGTTCGCTGCCAATAACCGACTCCGCGACCGGCTGCACCGAGCCTTGCTCGGGTACGACAACCGCCGCTGGAAGCGCATCCGCCGCGATTGAACGTTCGCCCATCGCCTCCGCGATCAGGCCCATGGCGAGGTCGCGCTTCCAGCCGCGGTCGCACATCGACTGCAGCAGCGCATGCGTGGGCTGGCCGGCCCGCAACTGCTGCACAAGCCATTGGGTGATGTTTCGATAGTCGACATTGGAATCGGCGTTCGCCACGTGTCCGCCTCTTGGCTGTTCTGCTGTGAATCCGCGCAGAGGATAACCAAATTGCGCGAATGCATGCGCACTCAGCCACCGCCGCTCCGGATCGGATGGGCCTGTCGTTCGCCCCGATGATCGATGGACTCGATGATTGTGTTTATTCATCCAAATCAATATTTTGAACAACATTATTGACAGCGCGCTGCATTTTCACAGCGCTTCAGGAACGGCGGCATTGAGATATCTGCGCGTCGTCGTGTAACCTGTTTGAGATGCATTCCCATCTGCCCCGGCTGTCTAAATTCCTCCGCACCAGTTTTCTGGCGCTGCTGGTACTCGGGCTGATGATTCAACCGCTGTTGGCCCAGCTCGGCGAACTTCATGCCGCTGAGCACGCGATGTTGGTGGCAACAGATGCTCACGGCCACGACCATGATGCTGACAGTGACCATGATGCTTATATCGACAGCGAAGACGGCCGCAACCCGGATCAGGATGACCACGCCACCGGGGCGCATGGCCTCATGCATCAAAGCGGTGGCTTCACCACGCTGACCGGGCTCGTTTCCAGTATGTCGGTGCCGAAGCTGTACGCGCGGATGCCCGACCTGCCCATTCCCGACGCCATTGGCGTCCGTAACGCAGTCCCTTCGAGCCCGTTCCGACCTCCGATCGCCTGACGCTTCGGCCGCACAGCTGCGGCCCGATACCTGTCGTCCGTCGATCCCTCGGAGGTTTCCGTGAAATTGCGTCATCTGTTGGTCCTGGCATTGGCCGGGGCCTGCGGCGTTGTCCCGTTGGGGCATGCCGCTGAACCCTTGCGTCTTGAGGAGGCCGTCGCGCGTGCGCTGGCCTCGAATCCCGCTATTGCAGCCGAATCCGCACAACTGCAGGCCGTCCAGGCCCGCGCGCAGCGGGAAGGGTTGCCAACGCCCTACGTGCTGGGCGGCGACCTGGACAATATCGGTGGCACTGGTGCGCTGAGCGGCGTGCATGCGGCCGAGACCACCCTGCGCGTCAGCCGGGTCATCGAGTTGGGCGGCAAACGCGCCGCCCGCCAGGCGCTCGGCGGCGCTGAAGTGGCCCAACAGCAGTATCAAGCCGAGGTCGCCCGGCGCGATATCGCCAGTCGCACGACCATGCGATTCATCGAAGTCGTCGCAGACCAGCGGCGTCTGCAGGAGGCTGTCGAACGGGTCACGCTGGCCGAGCGCACCCGGCGCGAAGTCGCGGCTTGGGTCGAGGCCGCCCGCAATCCAGAATCCGACCTGCGCGCTGCGGAAATCGCG
>JAYUIZ010000367.1:0-2312 GCA_043765595.1 Lysobacter sp.
GCCGAAGCGGACTGCCTGATGCTGCTCGACGTGAACAACATCATCGTCAACGCCACCAACCACCGCTACGACCCTTCGGCATTCCTCGCCGCCCTGCCCGGCGAGCGCGTGGCCTACATCCACGTCGCCGGCCATTACGACGAAGCCGAAGACCTGAAGATCGACACCCACGGCAGCGCGGTCAATGCGCCGGTCTGGGCCTTGCTGGAAGACGCCTACCGGCGATTCGGCCCGCGCCCGACCCTGCTGGAGCGCGACTTCAACCTGCCGCCATTCGCGGACCTGCTGGACGAACTGGGCCAGGTCCGCCGCCGCATCGCCGGGGCACCCGCGCATGACCAGCGCCGCGCCGCCTGACATGCGCGACACCCTCGCCGCGCAGCAGGACGCGCTGGCCGCGCACATCCGCGACCCCGAGCGCGTGCCGCCTCCGCCCGGCATCGAAGAACGCCGGTTGAAGATCTATCGCGACCTGTTCTTCAATAATGTCGAAAGCATGCTCGCCGGCAATTTCCCGGTGCTGCGGCGCATCTACGGCGAAGACGGCTGGCGCACGCTGATCCGCGCGTTCTACCGCGACCACGACTGCCAGACCCCGCTGTTCACTGAACTGGCGCGCGAATTCCTGCGTTATCTGCAAGCGCGAGGCGAAGCCGGCCTTGATGACCCGCCGTGGCTGCAGGAGCTGGCGCATTACGAATGGGTCGAGCTGGCGCTGCAGATCAGCGAAGCGCGGAGCGACGATATTCCGCACGATCCCGACGGCGATCTGCTGGACGGCCGTCCATTGGTATCACCGCTGGCGTGGCCGCTGGCGTATGTCTGGCCGGTGCATCGGATCGGTCCGGATTATCGGCCGGACACACCGCCAGCGGCACCAAGCCTGCTGATGCTGCGCCGCGAAGCCGACGGCACGGTGAGTTTCCACGCGCTCACGCCGCTGTCGTTCCGCCTGCTGCAGCGTCTGGATGCGGAGCCGGGCCTCAACGGCCTGCAACAACTGCACGCACTGGCCGCGGAGGCCGACGCCGCCGATGCCCAAGCCTTTGTCCGCGAGGGCGCGACCATGCTTGCGCACATGCGCGCGGAAGGCACTATTCTCGGCAGTCGGCAAGACTGATGAGCCGCTAACGGACTCGCAGGGGCCATCTGTTACGCTTTCGCGCATGAGCGATGTCACTGCAGCCCCCGTGCGCCACAAGAAAATGTCGGAACGTTTCCGCGGCTATCTGCCGGTCGTGGTCGACGTCGAGACCGGCGGTTTCGACTGGAACCGTCATGCCCTGCTCGAAATCGCCGTACAGCCGGTCGAACTCGACGAGAACGGCCTGCTGGTGCCCGGCGAAACCGCCAGCGCGCACCTGATTCCGGCCCCGGGCACCGAGATCGATCCAAAATCTCTGCAGATCACCGGCATCGACCTCGACCATCCGTTCCGCTTGGCGAAGGAAGAGCGCGACGCGCTGGAGCATGTCTTCGTCGCCGTCCGCGCCGCGGTGCGCAAACACGATTGCCAGCGCGCGATCCTGGTCGGCCACAACGCGCATTTCGACCTCAATTTCCTCAACGCCGCGGTCGCGCGCACCCAGCACAAACGCAATCCGTTCCATCCGTTCAGCGTATTCGACACCGTGAGCCTGGCCGGCGTGGCCTACGGCCAGACCGTGCTCGCCCGCGCGGTGCATGCCGCAGGATTGTCGTGGAACGGCGAGGAAGCGCATTCGGCGGTCTACGACACCGAGCGCACCGCGGAGCTGTTCTGCAAAATCGTGAATGCCTGGCCTCGGATGACATAACGGCGGGAGTCGAACAAAAATCTGTCATCCCGAGCGCAGCGAAGGACCTGTTTTCAGATTGCGGAAGTAAAAAGCAGGTCCCTCGCTGCGCTCGGGATGACAGCGATCTCAATCACGCGGATCAATGCAGTGACTATTTTTCATCCGCTTGCGACGGAACTGCCCGCCGCGCAAGCATTCCTCTGGCAATTCCGTAAATGCTGATCGCGATCCAAGTGCACTGCAGCAACGCCACCGAGAGATTGAAACCGCCTAACAGCGACGCCAGGATGCAGCTCGAGCCGACGATATTGGCCGATTGATAAGGCAATCCGGTGCCGGAAAGACGGCCGCTCTGCAGCAGGAAGTAACTGACTACGACCATCGCGCTGCCGCACAAGCCGATCCAGTCGTACCACTGCAGATTCACGGATGCATCCTTGTGTAGTGCTTCACAAATCGCGAACACTTTTTTACAGCCTCGCGACTTGCGTCGCTCCTACAAAGAGCCGGCCGCCTGTTGTGGGAGCGACGCAA
>JAYUIZ010000368.1:0-2309 GCA_043765595.1 Lysobacter sp.
GGCGGTCGCGGCAAGGCCGGCGGCGTCAAGCTTGCCAAGACCTACGACGATGTCCGCGCTTACGCCAAGGGCATGCTGGGCACCAACATGACCACCTACCAAACCGCTGGCGTCGCCCTGCCGGTGGACAGCGTACTGATCACCCAAGCCACTGACATCGCGCAGGAGCTTTACCTGTCGGTGCTGGTCGACCGTTCCAGCCAAGCGGTGACCTTCATCGCGTCCGCGGACGGCGGCGTCGAGATCGAGAAAACTGCGGTCGATAATCCCGACGCGATCAAGACCCTCGACGTGAACTACGTGCAGGGCCTCCAGCCTTACCAGTGCCGCGACATGGGCTTCGCGCTGGGCCTCAACGCCAAGCAGGTCAGCCAGCTCACCAAGATCATGATGGGCCTCTATAAATTGTTCAACGAGAAGGACCTGGCGCTGGTTGAATTGAATCCGCTGGCCATCCTCACCAACGGCGACCTCGCGGTGCTGGACGGCAAGATCAATTCCGACGACAGCGCGACCTTCCGTCATCCGGAACTGGCCGCGATGCGCGACATCCGCCAGGAAGACGAGACCGAAGTGCTGGCCAGCCAGCACGATCTGAACTACGTGACCATGGAAGGCAACATCGCCTGCATGGTCAACGGCGCGGGTCTGGCGATGGCGACGATGGACGTGATCAAGCTCAACGGCGGCGAGCCGGCGAACTTCCTCGACGTCGGCGGCGGCGCCAACAAGGAGCGCGTGACCGAAGCGTTCAAGCTGATCCTGCGCGATCCCGATGTGAAGGCGATCTTCGTCAACATCTTCGGCGGCATCGTCCGCTGCGACATGATCGCAGAAGGCATCATCGCCGCGGTGAAGGAAGTCGACGTGAAAGTGCCGGTAATCGTGCGTCTGGAAGGCACCAATGTCGAAAAGGGCAAGGAACTGCTGAAGACCTCCGGCCTCGCGATCATCCCCGCCGACGACATCAACGACGGCGCCAAGAAGGCCGTCGCCGCCGTCAAAGCCGCCTGATACGCAGATTCGTAGGGCGGGTCTTGACCCGCCTCCAACGCATACAGCAATGGCGGGTCAAGACCCGCCCTACGGGAATAACGCAATGTCCGTTTTGGTCAACAAACACACCAAAGTCATCGTCCAGGGCTTCACCGGCCAGCAGGGCACCTTCCACGCGCAGCAGATGCTCGACTACGGCACCCAGGTCGTCGGCGGCGTCACCCCGGGCAAGGGCGGCAGCGAGCACATCGGCCTGCCGGTGTTCAACACCGTCGCCCAGGCCGTGAAGGCCACCGGCGCCGACGCGTCGGTGATCTACGTGCCGCCGCCGTTCGCGGCCGACGCGATCCTGGAAGCCGCCGACGCCGGCATCCGCGTCATCGTCTGCATCACCGAAGGCATTCCGGTGCTGGACATGCTGCGCGTCAAGAACACGCTGAAGGGTTATCCGGATGCGGTGCTGATCGGCCCGAACTGCCCCGGCGTCATCACGCCCGGCGAATGCAAGATCGGCATCATGCCGGGCCATATCCACATGCCGGGCAAGATCGGCATCGTCTCGCGCAGCGGCACGCTGACCTATGAAGCCGTAAAGCAGACCACCGACGCCGGTCTCGGCCAGTCGACCTGCATCGGCATCGGCGGCGACCCGATCAACGGCACCAACTTCATCGACGCGCTCAAGCTCTTCCAGGCCGACCCGCAGACCCAGGGCATCATCATGGTCGGCGAGATCGGCGGCAGCGCCGAGGAAGAGGCGGCCGAATACATCGCCCAGCACGTCACCAAGCCGGTGGTCGGTTTCATCGCCGGCGCGTCCGCACCCGTAGGCAAGCGCATGGGCCATGCCGGCGCGATCGCTTCGGGCGGCAAGGGCACGGCCGAAGGCAAGTTCGCGGCGATGGAGAAGGCCGGCATCACCACCGTGCGTTCGCCAGGCGACCTCGGCGCCGCCATCGCGAAGCGTATGGCGAAGTAAGCGGTTCGCGACGCGCTTCGCGTCGACGTACACCAGCGAAGCTATATGACGAAGGCCGCCTGAGAGGGCGGCCTTCGTTTTTTTGCGGAAGCGGTTGTAACGATCAGGCCGGCTGCAATGCCTCCATCTCAGCGCGCATCGTCCTTGCTGCGCCGATCATCGCTTCAAGCGCGGTGCGCGTTTCCGGCCAGCCGCGCGTCTTTAGCCCGCAGTCCGGATTCACCCAGATCTGTTCCGGCTTCAACACCGAGGTCACCTTGCGCAGCAACGCGGTCATCTCCGCCTTGTCCGGCACCCGCGGCGAATGGATGTCGTATACGCCCGGGCCAATCTC
>JAYUIZ010000369.1:0-26143 GCA_043765595.1 Lysobacter sp.
CGCGGCCAGGGCGCTTCCCGACACCACACCAGCCCCGCCTACGAGCACCGCCAGCGAAGCAGACCAACCCGAGACCAGGAACATCAACGCCACCAGCGCCACAGCGGCCATCTGGTAGACCGTCGCCCGCAGCGCGGCGCGGCGACCAGCAGCGACAGAATTCAGCACACGACACCCGGGAGTAGGTGGAAACGCCGGGGTGGCCGGCCCCAACAGCGTGTTTGCGAACGAAAACCACCCTGCGAAGCCCGAGGAGTATAACAGTCCGCGGTTTTGCGGGGCAACCGCGGTAAACCCCTGCCGGGACCCTTGGCGACGCGTCAGAACGGCCGATCCGGTCGCAAAATAACGCCTTCATAGCGGGCGAAACGTGGCGCAGGTCGCACCTGAGGTGCCGTGCGCCGATGTTTCCATTGCCACAAAGCCAGAGCCACCGACCCAAGCAGGTCGACCCGACGCCCCTTCCGCGCCTGACTGCCGGGCGGAAACTTCCGGCAGATCGCCCGGTCCATCTTCTGCACCTGTAGCGCTCTTTCCTCGTCGACCCTCGGCGGCAGCAGGTTCCGAAGCCCCGGCCTCCAGCCGGGGCTTCGTCTTGTCCAGTCGCTGGGCTCAGCCCGCAGCCGCGGCTTCGGCATGAATACGGGCGGTGTCGAACAGCGGCACCGTGGCGTCGCCTTCGCTCACCAGCAGACCGATTTCGGCGCAGCCCAGAATCACTCCCTGCGCACCGCGTGCGACCAGATTCGCGATGATCGCGCGGTAATCGTCGCGTGAAGCATCGACGATGCGGCCCAGGCACAGCTCGATGTAGATGACGCAATGCACGCGTTCGCGCTGTGCCGCGTCGGGCGTTAGTACCGCGATCCTGTCGGCGAGGCCGAGGGTTTTCATCTCAAGTCTCTCACCGACGACTGCGCGCCTGGGATGACGGCGTAGAGCGGAGCGCAGCTCCGCTGCTGCATCTCCGGACGCAAAACAGCGAAGCAGCGGAGCTGCGCTCCGCTCTACGGGAAATGGTGGTCATTTCTTCGAAGGTCGGTCACTTCTTTTTCGGGATGTACAGATCCGTGATGGTGCCTTCGAACACCTCCGCGGCCATGCCCACCGACTCGCTGAGCGTGGGGTGCGGGTGGATGGTGTGGCCGATATCGGCAACCTCGCAGCCCATCTCGATCGCCAGCCCGACTTCGGCGATCAGGTCGCCGGCATGCACGCCGACGATGCCGCCGCCGACGATGCGGTGGCTTGCTTCATCGAAGATCAGCTTGGTGAAGCCCTCGGTGCGGCCAATGCCAATGGCGCGGCCCGAAGCGGCCCACGGGAACTTGCCGACGCCGACCTTCAGGCCCTTGGCCTTGGCTTCGGTTTCGGTGATGCCGACCCAGGCGATTTCCGGGTCGGTGTAGGCCACCGACGGGATCACCCGCGCCACCCATTCCCTGCTCTTATCAGTCACGCCTTCACCGGCCGCGACTTCGGCCGCAAGCTTGCCCTCATGGGTGGCTTTGTGCGCCAGCATCGGCTGGCCGATGATGTCGCCGATCGCGAAGATATGCGCCACATTGGTGCGCATCTGCCGGTCGACGTTGATGAAGCCGCGCTCGGTGACCGCGACGCCGGCCTTGTCGGCATTGAGCTTGTTGCCGTTCGGCGTGCGGCCCACGGCGACCAGTACGCGATCATAGGTATCGTTCGCCGGAATGCTGGCGCCGTCGAAGCCGCAGACGATGCCGGCCTTGGTCGCCTTGGCTTCGGTGACCTTGGTTTTCAGGTGGATCGCGACGCCCTGTTTCTTCAAACGATCGGCGAGCGGCCTGATCAGGTCGGTGTCGGTGCCGGGCATGATCTGGTCCATGAACTCGACCACGGTCACCGCGCTGCCGAGTGCGCGATATACCGTCGCCATTTCCAGGCCGATGATGCCGCCGCCGACCACCAGCAGATTCTTCGGAATGTCTTTCAATTCCAGCGCGTCGGTCGAATCCATGACCCGCGGGTCGTCCCACGGGAACGCCGGCAGCTTCACCGGCTGCGAACCGGCAGCAATGATGCAGTGCTCGAAGCGGATCAGCTGGGTGCCGGCATCGCCCGCGCTTTCGCCGGAATGTACTTCGATCTCGTTGGGCGACACAAACCTGCCGCTGCCCTGCACCACCCGCACCTTGCGCTGTTTGGACATACCGGCCAGGCCCTTGGTGAGCTGGCCGACGACTTTTTCCTTGTAGCCTCGCAGCGCATCGAGCGCGATCTTAGGCGCACCGAAGTCGATGCCGTAATCCTTGGCGTGCGCGGCTTCGTCGATCACGTTGGCCGCGTGCAGCAGCGCCTTCGACGGAATGCAGCCGACGTTGAGGCAGACCCCGCCAAGCGCGGGGTAGCGTTCGACCAGCACGGTATCCAGGCCCAGATCGGCGCTGCGGAACGCGGCCGTATAGCCGCCGGGGCCGGCACCGAGAACCAGCATGCGGCATTCGATGTCGGCTTTGCGGCCGGAAGGAGGAGCACCCTCACCCGCCGTGCTGCGCACGGCGACCCCGGATCCAGTCCGGGGCAGGCTCTCTCCCGCAGGCGGGAGAGGTGAAGAAGCCTGCGCCTCACCCCTTCCCCCGCCTGCGGGGGAAGGTTGGGATGGGGGCTGGACTGACGCGGGTGCATCGGCGTCAACCGCCTCCAGAACGGCGATGACGCTGCCCTCCGACACGCTGTCGCCCAGCTTGACCTTGAGTTCTTTCACCACGCCCGCGGCGGACGATGGCACTTCCATCGTCGCCTTGTCGGATTCGAGGGTCACCAACCCCTGGTCCTTGGCGACCGTGTCGCCGACCGCAACCAGAATCTCGATCACCGGAATACCGTCGAAATCGCCGATGTCGGGAACGCTCACTTCGATCCGCTGGGGCATTGCCCTCTCCTGCTCGATTCAATGTTCGGGCCGGGCGTCGCCATCGGGCGTCGCCTCGGGGTGTGCGCAGGCCTCGCGCGCGATTTCATTCTCGACGTCGTGTACGGCGTCGTTGTCCACATCCACCACCGGCGGCGGCACGATTTCGCCGCGCGGGGGCGCATCGATCCCGTCCCCCGCCCGCAAGGCACGCAGCAGCGCAAGCGCGTCGTCGCCGTGTCGGCCGAACAGGCTGCGGATGTGCAGATCCTGCTGCGGGAACGGGATTTCGATCCCATGCCGCTCAAGTGCGCTGTGCAGCGCCCATAGATAAGCCGCTTTGACAGCACCGGGTCGTTTGGTGGCCTCCGCGGTCAGCCATACCACAAGCTCGAAATTCAGGCTGCTGTCGCCGAACGCCGCCAGCCAGACCTGGGGCTTGCGCGCGCCCTCAAGATTGCCTGTGAACGGCACCTCGGCAGCGGCTTCCAGTGCCGCCCGCTTGACCTCGTCTTTGGACACGCCGTAGGCGACGCCGAAAGGAATGCGTACCCGGCGCGAACCATCGCGCAGCGTCCAATTCACGACCCGGCCGGTGACGAACTCGGCATTCGGAACCAAAATGTCGATATTGTCGTTGGTGGTGATGCGGGTGGCGCGGATCTTGATGTCGCGCACTTCGCCGTGAATGCCGGATTCGAGTTCGACGAAATCGCCGACTTTCAGCGAGCGGTCGAACAGCAGGATCAACCCGGAGACGAAATTGCTGAAGATCGCCTGCAGACCGAAACCCAGGCCAACGCCGATCGCACCGGCAAAGATCGAGAGCTTACCGATTGGGATGCCGGCGAACTCCAGCGCGACCATCGCACCCAGCGCCAGCAGTACGTAATGCGCCACCCTGGAGACGGTGTAGATGGCTGCCATATTGGCGTGTTCGCGGCCACGGGCATAACGCGTGAGCGAGCGTCTGAGCAGAGCAGACAACATCCAGGCGGCGACAATCGCCAGGATCGCCGCGATCAGGCCGCCGACGGTGATATCCAAGCCCGCGAACTCCAACAGCTTGTAACCAAGCAGCGATTCGACGTCGGCGACGCCGCGGTCGGCGGCGCGCTGTGCGACTTCGCCGACCCGATCTCCTGCGTTCGCGATCTTCTCGCCGGCACCCTGTGCAGTCATCGTGTTACAGCAGTACGCGGCGCATATCGGCGAGCAATTGCGCCAGATATGCGGTGAAGCGCGCAGCAGACGCGCCGTCGATCACGCGATGGTCGTAAGACAGCGACAGCGGCAGGATCAGCCGCGGCGCGAACTGCTTGCCGTCCCACACCGGCTTGATCGCCGACTTGGAGACGCCGAGGATCGCGACTTCCGGCGCGTTGACGATCGGCGTGAAGCTGGTGCCGCCGATGCCACCAAGTGAGCTGATCGAGAAGCAGCCGCCGCTCATCTCGGCCGGGCCGAGCTTGCCGTCGCGGGCTTTCTTCGCCAGTTCGCCGGTTTCCTGCGCGATCTGGATCACGCCCTTCTTGTCGACATCGCGCACCACCGGCACCACAAGGCCGTTCGGGGTGTCGGCGGCGAAACCGACGTGGAAATATTTCTTGAGCACCAAGGTGCCGCCGTCGGCATCGAGCGATGCGTTGAAGTCGGGATATTTCTGCAGCGCGGAGGTCACCGCTTTCATCAGGAACGCGAGCATTGTCAGCTTGATCCCCGCCTTTTCATTCTCTTTGTTCAATGCGACGCGCAGTTCTTCCAGATCGGTGATATCGGCGTCGTCGTGCTGGGTGACGTGCGGGATCATCGCCCAGTTGCGCGCGAGGTTGGCGCCGGAAATCTTCTTGATCCGCGGCAGTTCGCGGGTTTCGATTTCACCGAATTTCGAGAAGTCGATCTTGGGCCAGGGAAGCAGGTTGAGGCCGCCGCCCATCGGGGCTGCAGTCCCACCTGCAGCGCCGCCCTGCAGTGCGGACTTGACGAACTGCTGCACGTCTTCGTTGCTGATCCGGCCGCCGCGGGCGCTGCCGGCAACGCGGGCCAGATCCACGCCGAGCTCGCGTGCGAACAGGCGCACCGCCGGGCTGGCGTACGGGACTTTTTCCGGCAACACCGCGTCGGCGTCGAAGCGCACCGGCGGCAGTCCGGGGCCCATTGGCGCGGCGCTGGGCGGGGTGGATGCTGCGGGTGTCGGCGGAGCGGCAGCGGGCGCGGGTGCTGGAGCAGCGGACATCGCAGGCGCGGTCGGTGCAGGCGCAGCGGCCGTCGGTGCTGTCGGTGCTGAAGTGGTCTGATCCGCTGCAGTATCCGCCGCTTCGATCAGCGCCACGACGCTGCCTTCGGACAGGTTGTCGCCAAGTTTGACCTTGAGCTCGCGGACCACACCGGCGAACGGTGCGGGCACTTCCATCGTCGCCTTGTCCGATTCCAGCGTGACAAGGCCCTGATCCCTGGCGACGGTGTCGCCGACGGCGACCAGAATCTCGATCACCGGAATGCCGGTGAAATCGCCGATGTCGGGAACGAGGGCTTCCTTCAGATCTGTCATGTGCGCGCCTTGGGGGTCGTGCCTGCGCCGGGGGGCGGCGGGATCGGGCTATTGTGGCCGCGGACGGGCCGCGCGCCAACCACGACAGCGCGCGCGGGCATGCACGCGAACGGGCCGATGCCGCGAATACGTATTCAAACGCTGGCCATACTCTGGCGGATGTCGGCAAGTCCGCCGAGCGGCGGGGTCAGCAACGGCTTTTCAGGGGGCGGCTTTTCAGCGCCGGCTTTTCAGCGGCGGCTTTTCAGCGGACTGCTTTTCAAGGGAGTGTCCCGCGCGCGGCCTCGTACTGGGCGATCCAGGCCTCGACCGGCAGGCTCGCGATCAACGCGCCGATGGCCTGCAGCGGCAAATGCTCAGGCTGTTTGAAACGTATGCAGCATTTGCCCATGTCCAGCGTCCTGCCAAGCGCAGCGGCGGCGTCGCGCAGTTGCCGCTCACGCTCACTGCCGGTGTCTGCGGCCATCAGGTACAGCGAGTAGCTGTTTTTTTGCGCCGCCAGCCCAGCGAAGCTCAGCGGCTGCTTGTTGTAGGTGACCGGATAACGCGACAGCGGGATCTGCCATGAAATCATTCCCCAGCTCATGGTTTCCTCATAACCGGGCGGCAGATGCGCGTTGACGGCATCGCGTACCGTTGCGACCACCGCACGCCGCTCCGGCGGCAGTTCGGCGAGATAGGCGTCGATGGTTTTCGCTGCGCTGGAGACCATGTGGAGACCTTCGATGCACGTGTCGGGAATGGATTGGCGACGCTACACGTTCACCCACGCCTCGTCACCTTGCGCCGCAGTCCTTGCCCGATCACGACAAAGCCCGACACCGGGCCGGGCTTTGTCATTGCACTATCGTGGGTCGCTCAGTCTCCGACCACGCGCAGACCGAACACCAGCGACGCGAAGCTAACGTGCTGGGCACTGCCGCTGACGTTCAAGCGGATCGTCGTGGGCTTCTTGAAGAACTGCTTGGCCTGGGCTTCGCTCAGGCCGTAGTTCAGGATCAGCGAACGTTTGGTGAGCAGGCCGGCCATGCACACCGCGGAGTCGCGGGTGCGCTCGGCGAAGGCCACGCCCGGCTCCAGCGGCACGACGTAGCTTTCGCTGGACGTCATGCTGGTCAGCAGCCGGCCGCCGAACGGCGCGCCGGTGGTCGGATCGATCAGCGACGGGTCGTCGAGCACCGGATTCTCGATCGTGAGCGTCGGCGTGTAGCGGAAGCGCGCGAGCACGCGGGTCGCGCCGAAGTTGCTGTAGCCCACGTTCAACACCGGCGAGAACCAGTAGCACAGCAGCGAATCGGCGGACTTGCCCGGCAGCGTCATGCGCGCTGCGTCCTCGAACACGAAACCGGTGAAGGCCGGCGCCGGCGCGAGCACCTGGCACAGCTCATCGGGATTGGATGGATCGGTCGGGCAGGTATCGCTGAGATTGATGAAGGCGCTGGTCAGCCCCAGCCATTTGACGTTGCGGCCGAAGGAATCGACGTCGCCCACGTCTTCGAGCGTCGGCGCGCGCGCGAGGCCTGCATCGGCCTTGGCGGTCGCGATGGCAGCGGCTTTGCGCTCAAGCCGCTGCGGGGATTTCACGGTCTGCAGATCGGGCGATACCGCCTCAATGATCTCGTGCTTCGACGGGCCGCCGTTCTGGGCATAGACCGCGACCGAAGCCAAGGCGGCGGCGGCGAGACTCAAGGCGAGGATGTGCTTGCGGTGCATAGTGCGCTCCATCGGTGACTGGGTTCAGGTACCCCAACAGAACGCGCGCGCACGGCAGGACAGGACAGCCCGGCCGGCATGGACGCGGCCTGTGATCAAGGCGGCCTGTGATCAAGGCGGCAGTGATCGAGGCGGCGACGATCAATCGTCGACGAGGACAGCGGGCCGCGCCGAGCGATCAGGGATGCTCGGCTTCCAGATGAATGCGCTCGCGCCGCAACAGGTACAGGCCGCTGAGCACGATGATGGCCGCGCCGACCCAAGTCATGGCGTCGGGCAGCACGTTCCAGAGGCTGAAATCGAGCAGCACGCCCCAGAGCAGCGCGCTGTATTCCAGCGGTGCGATCAGCGACGCCTCGCCGCGGCGGAAGGCCTCGGTAATGGTGTATTGCCCCAAAGCGCCGGCGACGCCGACGCCCGTGATCAGCCAAAGATCCTCTGCACGGATCGGCACCCACTGCGGCAGTGCCAGCAGCCCGGCGCCAACCGCCATCGATACCAGCAGCCACACCACGATGGCCTGACTGCTGTCGGTGCGGGCCAGCACCCGCACGGTGATCGCGGACACCGCATATCCGAACGCCGCGAACAGCACCGCCAGGCCGGCCAGACTGGCGACGCCCTCGCCGGTTGGCCGCAGCACCACCATCACGCCGAGGAAGCCGACCACGATCGCAGTCCAGCGCCGCGGGCCGACCCGTTCGCCCAGGATCGGCACCGACAGCGCGGTGATCAGCAGCGGCGCGATAAAGAAGATCGTGTAGGCCGTGGACAGCGGCAGCGTGCGCAGGGCGTAGACGAAGGGCGCCATCATCATGATGCCCAGCACCGCGCGCAGAAGATGCAGCGGCCAACGCACGCGAAACAGACTGCGCACGCTCACCGTCGACAGCACCCAGACCAGTACGAACGGCAGCGAGGCGCCGCCGCGCATCGCGGAAATCTGCATCGGCGGATAGTGCGCGGTGAGCAACTTGAGGCCGGCGTCCATCAGCGCGAACAGGCCGACCGCCGCAAGCATGAACAGCGCCGCGCGCCAGCGATGCGCGCCGGCGGCGGCTTGGGGATTCGAGGAGGCCATGCAGCAAGGATGCCGGGAGTCGCCGGCCGCCGCCAGCGGTCGCGCGCGACGCTGTCTTGCACCCGATGACCCGCAGGGCCAGGATTCGACGTTCGTACTGCATCCGTCCCACCAATACTAACGATGTGCCCGGTCGCTTCAGGCAACAATCGAAACGGCTTCGCCGATCACAATCTTCAACGGCATCACCACAACGTCTGCCCCGGCCCCGCCCCCGGATCATGTCCGGGACAGGCGTCACGATCGGTTAACCTATGCACCCCAATCGCAATGCCGCCGCCATGCCTTCTTTCGATATCGTCTCCGAAGTCGATCTGCACGAACTCACCAATGCCGTCGACCAGGCCAGTCGCGAACTCACCACGCGCTTCGACTTCAAAGGCGTGGACGCCACCTTCGCGCTTGAAGACAGCACCGTCGCACTGACTGCACCCAGCGAGTTCCAGTTGCAGCAGATGCAGGACATCCTGCGGATGCGGATGATCGCGCGGAAGATCGACGCCCGCTGCCTCGACGCCGGCGACATCGATACCAACCTGGCCGGCGCGCGGCAGAAGATCAAAGTGCAGCAAGGTATCGAACGCGATCTGGCGAAGAAGATCCAGACCGCGATCAAGGACGCCAAGCTGAAGGTCGACACCCAGATCAACGGCGACAAGCTGCGGGTCAACGGCAAGAAGCGCGACGACCTGCAGGCCGCCATGGCGCTGCTGCGCGGCATGGAATTCGAGCGTCCGCTGCAGTTCGACAATTTCCGCGATTGAGTCGGCGATGAGTCGGCAAGAGGAAACCGATCCTCAGGAACTCATCGCCACCCGCCGCTGGCTGGAGCGCGCGGTGATCGGGCTGAACCTCTGTCCGTTTGCGAAAGCGGTGTACGTCAAACAGCAGGTGTGCTTCGCGCTGAGCGACGCCGAACTGCCGGAAGACCTGCTGGAAGAACTGGCCGAAGAATTGCTGCGGCTGCGCGATACGCCGGCGGACGAGATCGACACCACGCTGCTGGTGCATCCGCGGGTGCTGACCGACTTCCTCGATTACAACGATTTCCTGGATCGCGTCGACGCGCTGATCGAGGCGCTGGATCTGGACGGCGAGCTGCAGGTCGCGAGTTTCCATCCGCAGTACCAATTCGCCGACAGCGACGCCGACGATCCAGGCAACTGCACCAATCGTGCGCCCTACCCCACCTTGCATCTGCTGCGCGAAGCGAGCCTCGACAAAGCCGTCGCCGCCTATCCCGATGCGGATGTGATCGTCGAGCGCAATCTCGACACGATGGCGAAGCTGGGGCTCGTTGGTTTCCGCGAATTACTGGGGGAATAACGAATCGCCTCGCGCGCGCCGAAGGCCGGCGCTTTGCTCCCCTCTCCCATCGGGAGAGGGGTCGGGGGAGAGGGTACGGCGGCCAGCAAACAATCACCCGCAGACGAATCCTCTCCCGCTGCGCTTTGGGCGGCGACCTCTCCCGAGTGGAGAGGTAAAACCTTCATCCACCCGCGAACAGCTTCACCCGATCCGCATCCTCCAGCGCGCGCCACTCGCCCGTCGGCAGATCGCCCAGCGTCAGCCCACCCACCGACACGCGATGCAATGCTTCGACGTGGTTGCCCATCGCCCCGAACATCCTTCGCACCTGGTGGTAGCGGCCTTCGTGCAGGGTCAAGCGTGCGCGCTGCGGCACCAACACCTCGAGCTCCGCGGGCAGCAGCGGTGTCTGCTCTGATTCCAGCATCAGCGTGCCGCTGGCGAAGATCGCGCCCTCGTCGCCGCGCAGCGGCTCCGCGAGCGTCGCTTCGTAGACTTTCGACAATTCCGATTTCGGCGAGATGATCCTGTGCAGCAGCGCACCGTCGTCGGTCAGCAGCAGCAGGCCGCTGGTGTCGCGGTCGAGCCGGCCCACAGTGGACAGCACCGGATCGCGCAGCCGGAAGCGCGGCGGCAACAGGTCGTAAATCAGCCGTCCCTTGTCCTTGGTCGAACACACGTAGCCCGACGGCTTGTGCAACATCAGCAACAGGCCCTGCGGCGGATCGAGCGGTTCGCCGTCGACGCGGATCGCGTCGTAGGCCGCATGCACGCCGAGTGCGTCGTCGGTATAAAGCGGCGCACCGTCGGCATCGGCGATGCGGCCTTCGCGGAACATCATGGTCACCTGTTTGCGGCTGCCGTAGCCGAGGTTGGCGATGAGCTTCAGCAGCTTCATACGTCACCGCGCCAGCTGCGCGCTTCGGCGGCGCGACTGGGCGCGCGCTTCTTGTGTCTGGATGCCGGCGCGGGCATCGCGCGCTTGGGCTGGGCCACGGCCTTGATCGCCTCAATGATCTTGAAGCCCTGCTGCTGGGCGACGATGCGCACGCTGCCGAAGTTCGCGTCGAGTTCCAGTTCGTAGGGCAGATTGCGGTTCGCGACCAGCCAAAGCCGTCCGCCCGGCACCAGCGCCGCGGCCGCTGCGGCGATGAACGCACGGCCGATGTCCGGGCGCGCGGCGCTCTGCTGCGCGTGGAACGGCGGATTGGTGACGATGACGTCATAAGTTTCGGACAGCCCCGCAGTCACGTCCTGCCACAGATACCGCAGCGGCAGCCGCGCGGCTGCATCGGCGAGATTGCGTCGCGAAAGTTCCAGCGCGCGCGCCTCGGCTTCGTACAGATCCAGCGATGCGATACTGGGGCAGCGTTTCAACAGTTCATCGGAAAGATAGCCGTAACCCGCGCCGAGATCGGCCGCGCGTCCGCGAAGATCCGCAGGAAGATGTTCAGCCAATAATTGCGATGCCGGATCGACGCGATCCCATGCGAACACGCCCGGGCGGCTCACGAAACGACCGCCGAGGATCGGACGCACGGCGTCCAGCGTCGACCATTGCGCAAGCAGGGCCGCATCGATTTTCGCATCGTCGCGCTTGACCCAGAACACGCGGCAGTGATGCTTGGTGAGATTGCCATCGAGTCCGCAAAGCTTGCGGAAATCGCCTTCGCCCGACTTCGCGCCGTCGTCGTTGGCGATGCACGCAACGACGATGCCGCCGGGCGCGCAGCGCTGCAGCGCCTGCGCGAACAGCGCGCGGGCCTCGTCGCGCTGTCGCGGCGGCAGCACCAGTACCAAGGCATGACGGGCATCGGCAACCGCATCGGCCGGATCCGCGACCGTCCAGCCGCAGCGCTCCAGCGCCTCGGCATCAGGCTTGAAACTCTGCTCGCAGATCAGCCCCGGCCGCAACTGCTGGCGCAGCGGCCAGCCGTCGCGGGCGCGCAGGAATAAGACAGTGGAAGCCGGCGCGCCGGCCTCTGCCGGCCATTTCAACAGACCCTGCTCGAACGGCAGGAACAGGGTTTCGAGCGCGGGATCGCGGGTGTCAGCGGCCATCGCGGCGGCCTCGGAGGCAAATCGGGGAAGATGTCATCGGGGCATTTTATGGCAACGCTGATCAAATCAGCGTTGCTGCGGCACATGGATGCGCCGTAAACGAGCAAATCACGCAAGTGCTTGATTTGGCGTGAGCGAGTTCGGGCATGTACCGAACCGGCGACCACCGAACACGCCCAAGGGATGTACATGTTCGGTGTTGCGGCATGCATTCCTGTGATGTTTCCCGCGCCGCCGCGAATCATGTGAGCATCCTCTCCACAGATTCCAGCCCGTGACCGCGACCGCCACCGCCATGGATTCACCGCAAAGCCGCTTCGCCGCCCTGCTGGAACAGCATCGCGGCATCGTGTTCAAGGTGGCGGCGACCTACTGCCGCCATCGCGACGACCGCCAGGATCTGGCCCAGGAGATCGCCGCGCAGCTGTGGCGCGCGTTCCCCGGCTACGACCCGGCGCGGCCGTTTTCGACCTGGATGTACCGGATCGCGCTGAACGTAGCGATCTCGCACGTCCGCAGCGTCGGCAGCCGCGCGCCTGCGGTGTCGCTGGACGAGGAATCCCTCGAAGCACACGACAGCCACCCCGGCTTCGCGGTCGACGACGGCACCGCGCAGCACGAAGCCGATCAACAAATGCGCGCGCTGTACGCAGTGATCGACCGGCAATCGCCGATGGACCGGGCCTTGCTGTTGCTCTGGCTGGAAGACCGCAGCCAGCGCGAGATCGCCGAGGTCATCGGCATCAGCGAGAGCAACGTCGCGACCAAGCTCAACCGACTCAAACAACGCATCCGCGATCAGATCGCGGACCCCGCATTCGATTGAACCTTCATAAAAACCGGATAACGATGGATATCACCATGGAACTCGACGAACTCAAGCAAGCTTGGCAGACACTCGACCGGCACCTGCAGCAGCAGAACGCAATGAACTTCGAACTGCTGCGCGAAAAACGCGTCGACAGGATGAAATCCAGCCTGCGACCGCTGTTGTTCGGCCAGATCATCCAGATCCTGTTCGGGGCAGGGATGATCCTGATCGGCGTCGACGTGTGGGCGTCGCATCGTGACGTGCCGCATCTGCTGATCGCAGGCCTCGCCATGCATGTCTACGGTGTGGCCACCGTCATCACAGGTGGCGTTGTTTGCAGCGGCATCGCGGGCATCGACCACGCCGCGCCAGTGCTCGGACTGCAGTGCCGGCTCGCACGGCTGCGCAGGAACTATGTCATCAGCGGCGTGTGCGTGGGCCTGCCGTGGTGGGTGATGTGGGTTCCCTTCCTGATGACACTCGCGATGTCGGTGGTCGGCGTCGACATCTACGCGGTCGCAAACGCTTCATCGACGCTCACCAACTGGTTGAATATCAGCCTCGCCGTAGGCGTATTAGGCCTGCTCGGCACCTGGGTTCTCCATCGCTGGTCGCGGCACCCCAGCCGCGCTGCGTTCGGAAAGAAGCTCGACGACAGTCTGGCCGGCGGCAGCGTGTTGAAAGCGCAGGCGGAGCTGGATGCGTTGAAACGCTACAGCGAGGAGTGAACCTCGAAGCACACCGATGAGCCGGCATCGGGTCGCGATGCGGCTTCATGCCGCCACCGGCATGCCGATGCCGCGCTTGACTTTGCACAGGTATGCGGTTCAATCGATGCAACACCGGCATCATCACGGCGCTGCCTTGGAATAAGCCATGCCGCATGCATGGCAAGGGGATCAGCCGGCACAGCTCGCCAGTGACGGAAGGCTCAAGCTAGACAAGCGCACCACTCCATCCCATCGGAACACCGCAAGGAGCATGTATGTTAGATTCCAAGGCCGGGGCGGCCGAAGCCCACAAACAAGCACTGCCCGATGCGCTGCACCGCAGCCTCGAAGCGTACGTCGACGCCGGACTGCTCGACCGCCAGACCTGCGATGCGGTCTGCACCGAGCTGGCGCGGTTGTTCGCATTGATCGACGGCAACCTCAGCGACGAAGACTTCTGGACAGCGTTCCAGAATGCCTTCGGATTCGCGCGGACGAACCCGATCATCACACCGATGAACGCGGCGAACCTCTGCCCCGAACCCATCGCCCTGATCAACTGCGCCAACTTGCTGCGCGTCGCTTACAACACCAACGTATCCCAACAGATGCGCATGGCCGGTGGCCAGCGTGTGGATCAGATCGTTGCAGCGCGCAGGGCCATCGCCGATGCGCTCGGCATCGCGAATCCAGAATCCCTGGCGCTGATACGCAACAGTTCGGAAGGCAACAACGCGATCACCAGCGGCTTCCGAAAATGGTCGCCCCCGGACAGCACGAAGGACACCGTGGTGGTCTGGAGCGAGAATCATCCGACCAATCTCGAAGCTTGGCGCCTGCGTCGCGATTGGCATGCGGAAGCGCGCCTGGAGAACGACGCGGAACCGCGCCCCAGCGACCCCTTCAAGCTGATCGTGGTCGAGTTCCCTGCGAGCGCGAGCGATGCCGACATCGCCCGGGCCTTCATCAAAGAGATCAATAAGACGACACGTTTCGTCAGCTACAGCGAAACCAGCAACGGCAGCGGATTCCGCATCCCGGACGGCGTCATGGCCGCGATCTGGAACCATGTCGAAAAGAATGGATACGATTGCCACATCCACGTCGACGGCACCATGTCGTGGGGCACGCGCGCGCTCGATCTGCCGAACCACCACTGTCACAGTTTCGTGTCGAGTGCGCACAAGTGGTTTCTAGGGCCGAAAGAGACCGCGATCTTCTACGTAGACCCGGCGCATGCAGACCGGTTCCAGCCGGCCATCTTCGCGTATGACTACAAGATCAAGATCGACAAGTGGGCGCCGCTGCCGTCATCGGCACTGCGTTTCGAACTGCTGGGCCAGCGCGACGACGTCAACCTCATCACCCTGCATGCGACGCAGGCGATCTGGACCGCGCTCGCCGCGCGGCGACAACCGTTCAAGCGCGTCGTGGAGCTCGCCAGCCTGCTCAAACAGTTGCTGATCACCGCGGGATGGGGACTGATCACGCCGGTCGCTCCGGACCGGAGCTCGGGCATCGTATGGATCCAGGCGCCCGCACAGGCGGGCACGCCGTCGCTTTACGAATGGATCTATTCGGCAGCATCGCCGCACCGCTTCGCCGGCTCCGGCGGCGGCACCGCTCCCGCGACGCAGACTTTCCGGCTGTGTCCGCACATCTACAACACCCGGCGGGACATCCACAATGTCGTGGCAGCGATGGCGGAGTGGCGGCATAGTCACGGTGCCTGAGAGCGCCACAGACCCGCAGCGAGCGCGACAACCGCGCGTTCGTTGCCGGGCCGACTCGATCAGGCATCCAACTCCCTCAGCACCAGTGACGGCGGCGCATCCAGCACGCGGCGGGTCGCGAACAGGCCCGCTGCCAGCGCCGCGAGCATGCCCAATGCAGCACCCGCCGCGGCCATGCCCCAGTTGATCTCGAACGGCAGGTCGAACACCTGCACGGCGACCACGCCGGCGAGGATTGACGCCGCGATCGCGGCGACCACGCCCGACAGCAGGCCGATGACCGCGAATTCCGAGGCCTGCGCCATCCGCAGCTGCCTGCGGCTGCCGCCCAGCGCACGCATCACACCGCCTTCGCGCAGGCGCTCGTCCTGGCTCGCACTCACTGCGGCCATCAGCACCAGCACGCCGGCCGCCAGTGAGAACCAGAACACTACCTGCACCACCATCGCCACCTGATCGCCGATGCTCTTCACCTGGGTGAGGATGGCGTCGACATCAATCACCGACAGATTCGGGAAGCGCTGCACCAGTCCGGCGGTGAATGCCGTGCGTTCAGGCGGCACTTTCACCGCGGTGATGTAGCTGGCGGAATAGTCGTCCAGCGCGCCGGGCGATGCGACCACGAAGAAATTCGGCTTGAAGCTTTCCCACTCGACCGTGCGCAGGCTGGTGATGATCGCCTCGAAGCGCTGGCCGGCGATGTCGAAGGCCACGCGGTCGCCGAGTTTCCACTTCAGCGATTCGGCGAATTCCTGTTCCACCGAAATTTCCGGTTTGGCAAGTCGCTTCGGCGGCCACAGTTTGCCGGCGACGATCTTGTTGTCGTCGCCCACGCTTTCAGCCGACGACAGATTGAACTCGCGCTCGGCGAAGCGCTGCGCGCGATCGCCGTCCGCGGCGTAGGCATCGCCGCTCACAGGCTTGCCGTTGTGCTCGACCAGACGGCCGCGGATCATCGGATACAGCTTCAGCGCACCGGCGCCCTGCGATGCGATGCCCTGCGAACGCATGTACTCGCGCACGCCGTCCAGTTGATCCGGCTGCACATTGATGACGAACCGGTTCGGCGCGTCGTCCGACAGCGACAGCCGCCAGCGATCCAGCAGATCGGTGCGCACAAAGGTCAACAGCAGCAGCGCCATCAGCCCCAGTCCCAGCGCCGACACCTGCGCGATGCTGGTGCCGGCGCGGCGGCTGACATTGGCCAGGCCGTAGCGCAGGCTGCCGCGCAGCCGCGAACGCATGCGTCGCACCAGCAGGATCAAACCGTAGGCGATCAGCGCCAGCGCCGCGAGCGTGGCGACGATGCCGAGCAGCATCGTCAGGCCCAGCGTCGCCGACCCGGCCTGCCACCACAGCAGTGCACCGAGCCCACTGAAACCGGCCAACGCCACCAGCCATGCGCTGGGCTCGGTCGCATCCAGGTCGCGACGCAGCACGCGCAGCGCAGGCACGCGGCGCAGCGCCAGCACCGGCGGCGCACCGAACGACATCAGCACCACAATGCCGGTCGCGAATCCCTGCAGCGCAGGCCACACGCTGGCCGGCGGAATATCCACTTTCAGTTCGTTCGCCAGCCACGCGCCGACGCCCCACTGCAGCGCGAATGCAATGACAATCCCGATCAAGCTAGCGACAACGCCGAGGATCAACAGCTCACCGATATGGATCGCGGCAAGCGTGCGCTGGCTGGCGCCGAGACAGCGCATCACGGCCGCGCCCGATAGATGCCGTTCGCTGTGCCGGCGTGCGGCCATCGCCACTGCGATCGCCGCGAGTACCACCGACACCAGCGCCGCGAGGCCCAGGAAACGCCCGGCGCGGTCCAGTGCCGAGCGTATCTCGGGACGCGCATCGGCAATCGTTTCCAGACGCTGCCCGCGCGCCAGCGACGCACGCGCGGTCGTGCTGAAGGCTTCGACCGCAGGCGCGTCGCCGGCGATCACCAGTTTGTAACCGACGCGGCTGCCGGGCTGGATCAGACCGGTCGCAGGCAGATCGCCCAGCGCGATGAAGACTTTCGGCGCGACGTTGAAATAATCGATGGCACCGTCGGGTTCCTGCAGCACCAGCGCAGCCAATCGCAACTCGACGCTGCCGATCCCGATGTTGTCGCCGGGCTTTGCGCCCAGCGCATCGGCGCCGGCGCGGCTCAGCCACAGCGTGCCGGGCGCGGGTGCGCCGTCGACGGCACGTCCATTAGGGTCAGGCTCGCCCTTCGCTTCGACGATCCGGAACTGCCCGCGCAGCGGAAACCCTTCGCCCAGCGCGCGCAGCTCGCCAAGCTTGAGCTGCGCGGTGTCGCCGCGGCCGAGCCGGATCATCGTCGGCAGTTCCACGATGTCGGTGCGCCGCAGCCCGTCAGCCAGCGATGCATCGCGGATCTTGCCGGCGATGGGCGCATCGCCGCGCACCACGGCGTCGCCGCCCAGCAGACGGTTCGCCTCGATCGCCAGCGCGCGCCCGGCGCGATCGGTCACGAAACCGACCGACGTCACCGCGATCACCGCCAGCACCAGCGCAGCGATCAGGATGCGGATGTCGCCGGCGGCGAGGTCGCGGCGGAGTTGGCGCCATGCCAGTGAAAGGAGCTTCATGACGTCCTCGGGTCCGATTGTCTTTGAGCGTCATCGCCACGCAGGCGGAGATCTGTGCCATGCGAAGCAGCAGCACAGAGCCAATCCCCCCTGCCCCCCTTTTTTAAAGGGGGGAAAGCAGCACTCGCACTCTTCAGAAGGAAGGCACCGCTGTACCCCCTTTGAAAAAGGGGGTCGGCGTCCGCGAAGCGGGCGACGGGGGGATTTGCTTTTTGCCTTGCCGAACACGCGTCGATACCCATGGTCATACTCACGCCGACACCAACCTGCCACTGTCCAGGCGCAGCACGCGATGGCAGCGCGATGCCAGATGCTCGTCGTGGGTCACCAGCACCAGCGTGGTGCCTGCGTCTGCGTTCAGGCCGAACAACAGTTCGATGATCGCCTGCCCGGTGCGCGTATCGAGATTACCGGTGGGCTCGTCCGCGAACAGCAGCGCGGGCCGGGTGACGAACGCGCGCGCCAACGCGACGCGCTGCTGCTCGCCGCCGGACAGCTGGCGCGGATAGTGATCGAGACGTTCGCCCAGACCGACCTTGCGCAGGATCTCGCGCGCCGGCCCGTCCACGTCGGCATCGCCGCGCAGCTCCAGCGGCAGCATCACGTTCTCCAGCGCGGTCAACGAAGGCAGCAGCTGGAAGCTCTGGAACACGAAGCCGACCTTCTCGCCGCGCACCTTCGCGCGGCCGTCCTCGTCCAGCGTCGACAGCGGCGCGCCGTCCAGCAGCACCCGGCCGTCGCTGGGGGTGTCCAGACCCGCCATCAACGCGAGCAGTGTGCTCTTGCCGGAACCCGAGGCGCCGATGATCGCAACGCTGTCGCCGGTCGCGATCTCGAAGCCGATGCCTTCGAGAATGGTCAGCTCGCTGGTGGGGAGGCGGACGCGCTTGCCGAGAGCTTCGACAGTGAGCGCGGCAGGCTTGGATGCGGTGACGGCGAGCGGCGGGCTGGTCAGAGGCAGGGTCATGGGGTGTTGGTTTGGGGGGAACTGGAGATCTGGATATTGGGCGGGCTTGGGGAGGATGCAAGGCTGGGTTGACGCAACTGATGGCAGGTACGGGGATTGGGGGCGTGAGGATGCAATCGACCCAGCACGGTTAAAAGATTCGGAATTTGTGTTGTTCGCTGTATTGGTTGATCGGCTCCAACTGGTGCTGCTCTTCGAGCTGTTCTGCGCTGCGTTACTTTTGTCGCGTTCAAATATCGCACATGTTGTTTTTACCGGATTCAAAAGTTTATTTTTTGCATGATGGAAGTCCGCTTGGGTACTGTTGTTTCTGACAGGTTTAGCTGAGAAGTTGATGTGCTAACTTTTAGTGGCAATGAAATTTTTTAGTGTGATTCCGGCATTCCGTGCTGCCCCCTCCCCTGCATAAGAAAGGACTCAATTGTGAAAAATACTAAAAAAAACATGCTCCGTCACCAATCAGCCCTGTGGCTTGCAGCGCTTTGCTGTTTACCCGGACTGGCACAAAGCCAGACGGTAAAGCCAGGATGGGATGCTTATTTCAACACGCCAAACGCGAGGACTATTGGAGGCGGCCAGTTCTGCTGGGGCAATGCCTGCGGCAACTCCAATAGTTATCAGCTCGCAACCGACGCTAACGCCGGTTGCGTCGGCAACCCGGGTAGCGCATGTAGCAATCAGTTTAGCTGGCAATGGCATAACGGCTGGGTGGCGAGTCTGGCCACATACGGAGGATACAAATATTTCGGGCTGCAAAACACAGTGCAGTCAGCCCCGCAAGTCTATCCAAGCCCTATCTGGCCGCTGCTCGACGACCTGCAGATTATCAAAGTAGAGCTTAGAGGCCAATTCTGTGGTGGCAACGAAGCCTATGCCCGGGTGCCGCACTACCTTCATTTCGTTGACCCGGATAACGACAGTCTCAACGGCGAAATCAATGTTGATTTGTTGTCGCACGTCGGTCCTTGGGCTCAGCCTAGCACGATGGCGATTGCTAATCCTGGAGGCGGTTGGACAACGGAATACGCGCTGATGCTGCGCAGTGCCCAGCCCGGCTCGCCCCTGCCCCCACCAGAAAAGCGTCGTGTCTTCCAGTTCCCGGGCGTATGGAGCATTCCAGCGAACGGCGCACCGAATAACTTGCCCTGCCGAGGCGGCGCATCTGCAAGCACCGTCGGCTCTGCGCCATGGACTGAATTTTATATCAATGTACCGTTTCTGGTGAGTCAGCTACGAAATAGCGGCGTTTACATCTCGCCGAGGGCCAGGTACACCGGCGGCATCATCGGTGGGGTAGAGTTTTGGAGCCAAGGGTCGTTCGGCGAGGTTCAGATCAGGAATCACGTAGTTTACGTGCGCTGATTGCATCAATGATTTCAAATCTCGGCTGCGACACGCTGATTAAACAGAGGGCCTATTCGCCAAGGCAACGGAAATTCGCGCCACACGCAGCAGCGTAGGGCGGGTCTTGACCCGCCACAAACGAAGCGTCTCGCTGCAAGCTGACCGCAAAAAAGTGAAGCTCCGGGTAATCGCAGATACGTACCTTGCCATTCTGACGGCATGGCGGGTCAAGACCCGCCCTACTGTGCTGCGTCTTAATGGTGGGGTTCGCTGCGCTCACCACCACCCTACGTTGTAGGTTGTACGTCACACGTCATCGTCATGGCGTCATTCCAGTTCGACGCTGTCGATCTGGAATTCGAACGCACCTACCGGCTGGCCGGCGGTGAACGCGAGGCCGCGGACGCGGCTGAGGTTGGCACCGTTGAAATCGCTCAGATGTAGCCCGGGTGCCGCTGAAGGGACACTAGGGATGAAAGAGTGCATGCCGCTTCGAATATCCCGGGTGCGGCCTGTGGCCGCACCCGGGCTACGATTCTGCGAGCCGATCCAGTGATTCGCGTCAACGTGGCGAAACCGAAACGCAGCAACCACCTTGCCGGAAATCAGCCGCCGCGCCTCACCCTGCGATCCGTCGGCGCTTTGAAGTAATGCCTGAAGGTGTAGCCCCACGGAATCGCAAGCGGAAAGATCACCAGACCCATCACGCAGGCCATCATGGTTTCGCCGGTGCCGGCGTCGAGCTTGCCGGCGGACCATAGCGGCAGTCCGTACGCGATCAGCCAGATCGCCTTCCAGATCAATTCGAAAAACAGCAGCGGCAACATCTTGATCGGATAGCTCAGCCCCAGCAGCGCCAACAGCGACACTGCGCCCAGCACCGCGCGGACTACGCTGCTCATGTGCGACAGGTCGGCAGGCGGCGATACGATCATCGGCCAGTTGGTCACGCCCAGCCCCACGACCATCAGCAGATAGGTCGCCCGCAAGGCATACAGCCGGAACGTGGATACTTCGGACATGCGCTTTCCCCTTCCCGGCGATCTGCCGAAAACCATCCTGAGGCGTGCGGCACGGAAGCGATATGTGCCGTTACGGGCCGGGAGGAATGGCATAGGCTGCGCTGAAGACATGACCCTGCGGGCGGACTTCGCATCAGCCCCATACCGCACCGGCCGGCGCATTGCGCGCCTCTCTACGCGAGTCGAGCGACAGGGTCCGGATGCGCATCGCGCCCCGCATGAGCCGCATCGAACGTCTGGCCCCGAATCATCGCCCCCGCCAACATGGCGCAAATCTGGTCTTCGATCTCCGGGCCGTCGAGCAGGTCGGATTCTTCCATCACCGCCGACCACAGCACGGACGTCAGCGACCGCGACAGCACGAACCGACAGGCGGGCGACAGCATCAGACCATCCCGTTCCGCCAATTGCGCCAGACTGCGCCCGATGTGATCGTCCAGCACGCGCATCGCCTCCTGCATTCTTGCGGCCCTGCCTTTTCTTGTCACCGCCCGCATCACCGCCCGCAGCGTTTTTCGGTTGTCGCGGGCATACGCGACGTTCACTGCAACCAGTAGCAATATCGCCTCGCGGAGAGGTTGGCCGCGCGCGGCCGCCAGCGTCGCTTTCATGCGTTCGATCTGTCTGTCGCGATGCGACATGGCCATCGCCATCAGCAGGGACTCGCGATCGTGGAAGTACTGATAAAGGGTGCCGATGCTGAAACCGGACACCTCGGAGATGCGCTTGGTGGTGAGCTTTTCGGCACCTTCGCGCTCGATGATCTGCGCCGTGGCCTCGTAGATCGCGTCGACTGTGCTTTCCGACCGCGCCTGTCGGGGGCGACGCCTGACGACTTTCACTGCCTTCGCTGCTTTGACTGGTTTCATGACACACCTCCGAGAACGCAGGCCATCGGATATCCTTGATAACGCCGGGCATATCCGCGGGCCGAGCGATGATCGAGCTGCCGTACAAACGACGATGTTCGCCGTACGGTCCGCAGTCGGAACATGAGAAAAACCCGAGCGATGTCGCGACGAATGCGATTCCTTCCGAAATATTTCCTCTCGTTATCAATCACTTGAACGCAGTCCTTTTGCGTAGGGACGCATGAGCATAACGCGACTTGCCGCACACCTAAAAGCTGAGGACACTTGTGGTGCCATGCATCGGAGGACGGCGTGACAGGAGTCGTGATCGACGATGCCCGTCTATTTGGACTAGGCACTTCCGGGATTCCGGAAGCATAAGGAAGACGACCATCCATACAACATCAAGGACATACATGAAAAAACATCAGAGTTCGATCCAGCTCGGCCTTCTGGCAGCGGGCATCGCGGCAAGCGCGCTGGTTTCGGCGGCCAATGGCAACACGGTTCCAAGCGCAGGCGGTTCCAGCACGATCAAGGGCGCACCTGTCGTCCAGGCCCAGCGCACGCCCGTCGTATCGCTGACCGGGACGATGGGCGATATCGGTTTCGAGATTTTCGACGGCCAGACGCCGCGCTACAACTTTGCGACGCTGCCGAAGAATGTGGACGACGCCATCATCTACATCGATGTCGACAGCCTCCAGTGGAACACCAGGAAGACGCGGGCCGCTCTCAAGCTCGCCAAGGATCTGAACTGGGTGGTGATGGTGGAAAGCGGGACATGGGACGTGCCGCGTCTGCACGCCTTTCTCGCCACGCACTTTCCGCGCATGAACACCAAGGGCCTGCAGAATGTGGCGGTCCGGATCGGTTGGGAGAACGGCCGCGCCGTTGTGACCGACCTCGCACCGACGGAAGCGGCGGTCGAAGTGGGTATCGATTATCTGCAGACTACGGCCGCCAAAGCCTTGGCCCAGAATACGCTGACGACCAAGGCGCTGGCACCGGGCAGCAACTATGCATGGTTCGCCAACGATGCTTATCAGGCCACCGCAAGCAATGGGCAGATCGGCAGCCGCGTGTACTCGGTGGCGCTGAATCGCGATGTCGTGAAAGTCTGGAAAAGCACCAGCAACGGCACCACGGACTGCATCGTCTCCTGGCGCGGCAGCTCAACGGCCGGCGACTGGCTCAGGAACATCGAAAACCAGTTCGGAACTGCGGTGGCCGTTCCAGGATCGTCCTCCAGCGCCGCAAGAATCGGCAATGGTTATGCCAGCAGACTCGATAATTACAGAGCTGCAGTCGATGCGGTAGCGTGCAACAACGCCTACAGCGTGACGGGCCACAGCTTGGGCGGTGCCATGGCCGAAGCGTACTCGTTCACCATCCGCACCAAACGACCGAATCTGGAAGCCTACAACCCGGCGCGCGTCGGCAACGCAAGCTTCCGCAACGAGTTGGTGTCCGCATTGGGCAGCGCGAAGGTCGAGGTGTTCTGCAGGAATCTGGACCCGGTATGGGCCGTTCCGGTGGGATTGGAGCACGTCGGCAGCAACAACGGCTGCACCTACTGGGGCAGCTCGGTTTCGTGGCTGAATCTGGTCGCGAATCACGCCATGAATCTGTGGCTGTAAGCGTTCACCACTGTTGCTGATCGTGTGACTGCCGATCGATGATCGGCTAACCGACGTGGCGGACTCCGGTCCGCCACGTCGTCGTTTGGCTCCGGGCAGATCACTCCGGGCAAATGAACGGATAACACCTGTTGTCGATGATCGGTTCAATGCCGAAGAAATCGTTAAGCACCGATTCCGCGGTGCAGTAGGCGCCTTCCACCCAGGCCTGATCGTTGGAATACGCTTCGCCGACGATATAGATCTCAGCGTCGGTACTTTCCATGAGCTGCGACGGCTTACGGATCTTGCGCTGCACATCGGCGATGTCGTAATGCGGCGCCCATTCGTGATAGCCCGCATTGAACGGCGGCAGCGACCAGTCGACGTACGCGGCCTCCAGCGGTTCGGGCACGGCGCTGTAGTCCGAGTTCGGACCGTAGTGCATTTCCGCAAGCATCTTGCGCAGCATCTTGACCATACGCCCCGGCACTCTGCGGGGGCCTTCCAGCGGCTGGGTGTCCTGCGATGCCGGGATTACCCGCTGATGCTTGGCGCCGAGTTCGAGCTCGCGCCAGAACGAGGCGTTGTCCTCATCGTCGTAGCTGGCGAGGATGCCGTAGACCGGCTTCTGTTTCGGGTTCTGCTTGGGCGCATTGTTGCCGAAATACACCACCATGCGGATCGGCGAATTGGTCACACTGGGGCCGATGGTGTCGCGACGCGCTGCGGCGGTGAGCTGCTTGACCTGCAGCACGGTGAGCGACTGCTCGGTGATGATTTCGATGGCGCGCACTAGATCCACGTCTGACCCGTACGGCACATCGATGATCGATACCAATGCCTTGAGCGCGTTGCCAGGGAGCTTCTGCTTCCTGAGCGCGGCAATCACGTCGGGGGTGATCACGTAAGCGATGATCTGCGCGGGATACGGCGCTGGATTCGCGGCGTCCGGCGCCCACCACGGCTGATCAAAGAACATGCCGACCTTGTAGGACGGCTGCATGATGGTCGATTCGAGATAGAGATTGACCTTCTCGTGATTGAGCACATCGGTTTCGCCGTCGGCCGGGTTGCGGAAGCGTGTGGCCTGCGCGACCAGATCGATGGCTGCGCGCGGCATCGCCATCCACGCGGCATCGGCTTCGCGGCTGCCTGCGGCGATATTCGGATTGCTGCGCGCGGCATACGTGAATGCGGCCTTGTCGTCCTTCCAGAGGATGGAATGCAGCCGCGTGTCAGGGTGATATCTGAAATCGACTCCCTTCTGCTTCGCCAGCGCGACGATCTTGTCGAACAGCGCGTTGAACATCCCGGAATAACCCATCGACAGCGTGCGGTACTGGCTGCCCGGAGTGAACTCGTTATTCATGTTGAACGACACCGCCGAGTTGGTGTTGATCACGTTGGAACTGTAGCCGTTGCCGTCGGCAGCGTAATCGTAACCTTCCGAACCGAGCTGATCGTAGAGCAGGTTCCAGTAGCCGATATCCTTGAGGAAGTCGCCCTGCTGGAAGATCGATGTTTCCGGCAGCTGCACGGTGATGCGCCCGCTGCGGTAGAACTCACACCACTCGGTGCGCGTCTGCGGGCCGGTGGTGCTGGTCACCGCCAGGCTCTCGACCGTGGTGAAGCCCTGGTCGGGCGTCGTCGATGCGCCGTAGTGATCCATCGCATACGGCGCGGGCAGGTTGGAGGTGATGTCGTTGAGGTAGAAATTACGCGTGCGCAGGTAGAACAGCTGGTTCGAGGTGACGTTGAACGGCACCGAGTATTCGTCCAGCCCCAGCATCGAGATCACTTTGGTGACCACGCGATGGCCCGGCGCCAGACCGTCGTTGGGATCGGGAAACGCCTTCGATGGCTTGTCGTCCCAGTACGAATAACGCATGCCTCCGAGTTCGACGTAGGCATTATTGCTGTCGTTCTTGTAATGCCAGGTGCAGATGCGCGCACCGGCGGCGCGCGTGCCCGGATGCTGTTTGCTGAAATCGTACCTGCCCCAGTCGTACAGCTCCAGGATATCGCCTTTCTTCAGCTGCCTCGCGACGTGTTTTGAGCTGCGGGGCTTGCCGTTGAGCAGCCGCCATGCGGTGTAGAGGCCCGCGGCGCCTGCACCGAAAATCGAGTAGGTCTTGTTCTTCATGATGGGATCGATCCTTGATGGTGTTGGATTTTTTTCGCGTGGAAATTCTTTGGCATCACTCGATGCCGAGCCGGTACATCTGTCCGGGCAGATCCTTCTGCGGGATGACCACTTCGACCAGCACGGGCCGGTCCTTGATCTTCCTGATCCGTATCAGCGCGGCGTTGAGCTGATCCACGGTTTCGACCCGAATGCCCTCGGCGCCGAAGGCCTTGGCCAGCGCCAGGTAGTCCCAGTCGGGCAGGATGTCGAAGGCATCGAAGGTGTTCTTCGGCCCCGGCTTGAAGGCATTCATGTCGACGTAAACCTGCTCGATCGCGTAGACCTGATTGCTCATCACGAAAATCACCGCATTCAACTTGTTGCGGGCCAGGGTCGACAGCGACTGGCAGACCATCATGAATCCGCCGTCGCCCGCGACCGTCCACGCGCGCTTGCCGCTGCCGAGCTGCGCGCCCGCCGCTGCGCCGGTCTCGAAACCGATGCACTGCCACGCCGCTGAAGATACGAAACTGCCCTGCTTCAAACCGTAGGCATTGGTCGCCACATACATCGACGAGCTGACGCCGTAGGTCATCACGATATCTTTCAGCATGTCGTGATCGTGCAGGAATTTCATCGAGTGCTGGAAGAAGCGGTTGTAGGTCAACTGCTGCGGCTTGTCCTTGTAGACAGGATCGTCGTTCGCCGCCCACGGCTGCGGATATTTCGGCTGCGGCGGTGCCACCGCCTTGGTGGGATAGGA
>JAYUIZ010000370.1:0-6434 GCA_043765595.1 Lysobacter sp.
GCAGAAGATCGACATTGAGACACTCGTCGATACTCTTCCTGCACGAGCGATTGCTGCACAGTATATTTACATTGCAGCCAATCCAAATCCGCTGGGGAAAAAGAATGAACTGAACGCCGCAAGCGACAGTTCCGCATACAGCCAGATGCATGCGAAATTTCATTCATTCGTCAGGCAGTTGGTTGACAACTATAAAATCTACGACTTTTTCCTGGTCGACAGTGACGGCAATGTTGTCTATACGTACTTTAAAGAGCTCGACTATGCGACCAACCTTAACAGCGGTCCTTGGGCGAAAACAGGCTTGGCAAGCGCTTTTGCCACAGCGCTTGCTTCAAAAGACACAAACAAAACATTTCTGGAGGACTACGCGCCCTACCGTCCTTCTTACGATGATGTCGCATCCTTCATGAGCGTTCCGGTGATCGATAACGGCATTACGCTTGGTGTGTTGATTATCCAAGTGCCTATCAACGAAGTCGACAACATCATGACCTACTCCGGTAAATGGAAAGAATCCGGGCTTGGTCAAACCGGTGAAAGCTGGCTTGTGGGGCCGGATCGCCGCCCGCGCTCCAATTCGCGCTTCATGGCCGAAAATCCCAGCGACTTCATCGCTTTACAGCGCGCCAGAGGGCGTGCGCCAGCTGAAATTACAAGCATGGCCAGCCGCAAATCAACCGTCGGCATCATGACCGTGAAAACCGAAGCGGTCGCGCGTACACAGGCGGGCAAGACCGGCCTGCTGTCGTTTATGGACTACAGAGGCATCGATGCGCGTGCAGCTTATGCGCCCTTTGACGTGTTCGGTTTACGCTGGGGCATCATCACCAAGATCGACAATCAGGAAATCAATGCGCCCATCGCTCAGCTGACCCGACAGATCATGATCGCTGCAGTTGCGGCGTTCGCGGTTCTTGGCGCAATCGCACTATTGATGGGTCTGCGGCTTGCGCGTTCGATCAACGTGCCGCTGGCGCAGGTGCAGGACACGGTGCAAAAAGTCAGCGCCGGTGACCTCGGCGCCCGCACCGGCCTGCAGTCAAAAGATGAAATCGGCCAGCTCGCGCAGGCCTTCGACGGCATGCTCAATGACAAGGTAGCCGAGCTCGCCCGCGCACAGCGGGAAAATGAAGGGCTCAATAATTCGGTGATCGAGATCATGACCTCGGTCGCCCAGCTCGCGCAGCGCGATTTGAACGTGAAAGTACCTGTGTCCGAAGACGTGACCGGCGCAGTGTCAGACGCCATCAACATGATGACCACTTCAACCGCGCGCGCACTGCGCGAGGTCAACACGATTTCGGCGCAGGTGTCCGAGAGCTCGGGCAAGGTCAAGCAGCGCGCCGACAACGTGCTCAAACTCGCGGACGAAGCCAGTAACCAAGCGAACGCAGCCTCGGCGGAATTGAGCACCACGGCCATCGCGTTGCGCCAGATCGGCGAACAGGCACAGGGCGCGGGACGCGAGGCGGAACGCGCGTTGGTCACCACCAACGAAGCGATGGCGGTGGTGCGCGCAACAGTGGAAGGCATCACCAATTCGCGCGACCAGATCCGCGAGACGGAAAAGCGCGTGAAGCGGCTGGCAGAGCGCTCGCAGGAAATTTCATCGGCAGTGACCATCATCGGCCAGATTGCGGAGCGCACCTCGGTGCTGGCGCTCAACGCATCAATGCAGGCGGTCGCGGCTGGTGAAGCGGGACGCGGTTTCGCAGTGGTGGCGGACGAAGTGAAGCGGCTCGCGGAAAACGCCCGCGAAGCGACCCAGCAGATTGCCGGGCTGGTGAATGCGATTCAATCGGACACCACCGAAACCCTGCAGGCGATGAACGGCACCATCAGCCAAGTGGTCGACATAACCCGGCTGGCCGACAAGGCCGGTGCACAGATGAACGAAAACCGCGAAGCGACCGAAGCGCTGGTCAATTCGGTGCGCAGTATTTCAGTGGCGACCCAGGCCCAGGGCGAAGCGTCGCAGCGTCTGCTAGCCCGCGCTTACGATCTGATCAGCGCTTCGCAGAATACGCTGGAGGAAATCGAACAGCAGCGTGGGGATACTCAGACGCTGACCGACTCGGCCTCGGCACTGGTGCGGACGGTCTCGGAGTTCCGGCTGCCCGGCTGATAGTGAGCCACAGCGCCGTCCCGAAAACCCAACGCTATACCGAACAGGAAACACGCCATGTCACCGTCGCCCGGCAGCGCAGAGATCATCCAGGCGTCAGCGGAATACCGCTCGCAGCTCGACACAATGGTGTCGCTGCTGCAAGTGGCCAACGCCGTGCCCGATATGGCTGATGCCATCCTGTTGGGCCAGATGGTCGAAACACTGCAGGAAGGCGCGGCCGCAGCGCCACTGCCGGGCGTGCCCGATCTGCTGCGCAGTTGGAAAGCCGCGCTGCAGGATCTCGGCCGTCGCGGCGACGGGCTGAGCCAAGACGATCTGACCCAGATGACGCTGTGGTTCGTCGGCCTGCAGGAACATGCGGCCGGCCGGCTGGGACATGAAGGGCGGCGCATGCTCGCGCAGTTGCCCGCAGCCATCGACTGGCTGCCGCGGCTTTCGAAGAGCTTCACGCAGGTCATTGCGCGGCGGCTGGACGCGGGCGCGGTGGCGATTGAAGCCGCCGCCCTGCCGTCCAATATCGATTCCCATCCGGATGACACACAGGACAGCGACGCGCACGTGGCGCATGCGATGGCGAACGCCTTCGCCCAGCCCGCCTCCATCGATCAAGATGCCGCCGCTTTCGATGCCGCCGCTGCCACTGCTCTTTTTTCGGATGCCGTCGAAGAGACGGATCCTGATGACGCGAACGCCGATGCGGAGGCGCTTGCATTGGCAGTCGGACCCGATCCTGCCGATGCCGATACCGATGCCGATACCGACGCTGGTGCCGGCACGATCTGGATCGGCCGGGAAGAACTCGACCTTACGGTGCAGGCGATCCTCGAACAGGTGCTGCCGTTGGCGCTGACCTGGGCGGAAACGCCCGATGCTGACGCCAGCACTGCAGTCGTCGAAGAACTGGCCTTTCAATGCCAGATGATCGGCAATGTGCTGGAGCTGATCGGCACCCCAACGCTGGCGCTGGGCATGGGCGCGGTCCGCGACGGCATCGAGCGGCATCATCCGGCCGTGTCGCCCGAAGCCGTCGCGATGTGGTGCAACGCACTGCTGGCTGCGATCGAAGACCCCGGCCGTGAAAGCGCGGACCTGCTGGTGTCGGTCGCACCCGCACTTCCCGAACTGGACCAGCATTGGGCCGACGCACTGGGCGATGAATTCGCGCGCGTGATGATCGGCTTCGATCCGGCGATGATCGCGCAGCGCAAGACCGTCGCCGGCTTCGAGGACATCGGGCTGGCGCCCGCCGACGACGTGTTGCCGAACGTGCTGGACGGCATGCTGCGCGAACTTCCCGGCAACACCGCGCGCCTGGGCGCTTCAGTCCGGGCGCTGGCCGACACCCGCTCGCCCGACCCCATCGACGAAGCCCGCCGGGTTGCCCACACCCTCAAGGGCGACGCCAACACCGTTGGCATCCATGGCCTGGCCAACCTGACCCATGCACTGGAAGACATTCTGGTGGTGCTGGCGAAGCGGCCAGACCTGCTTAACGACGCCTGCGCCGAGCTGTTGACCTCGGTCAGCGACTGCGTCGAAGAAATCTCCGACCATCTGCTGGGACGCGGCCCGGCACCGAGCAATCTGCTGGACATCTACCAGCACGTGCTGGATACCGCGAACGCCCTCGCCGACGGTGCCACAGCGCCAGCAGCGTCCGTGGCGACTACGCCCGCAACTGCGCCAGCGGCGGATGACACCGGCCCCGCGCAGCCCGCCACACAGGCATTGGAACCGGCAACGCCCGCCGCCTCGATGCCCGCCGCCCCGATGCAGACCGTTGCGGCAGTGATGCCAGCCATGCCTGTTGGCAACAGCAGCATGGTCGCCAGCGGTATTCAGAGCCTCAACGTGCCCAGCGCACTGCTGGACGAACTGCAGCGTCTGGCCGGCGAAACCCTGGTCACCTCGCGCCAGATCGACCAGCAGCTCGAAGGTCTGGGCAGCATTCATCGCGACCAGCGTCAGGGCGTGCGTTATACGCATGAACTGATGGGTCGGCTGGACGATCTGGTCGCGCTGCGCGGCGCAGCCCTGCAGTCCACCGCACAGAAAGCCGGCGCCGATCTCGACCCGCTGGAAATCGACCAGTACAACGAACTGCACGTGATCTCCCGCCAGCTGCTGGAAGCGCACGCCGACAGCAGCGAATTCATGCGCCGCATCGATCGCGTCATGAGCGGTCTGGCCGACCTGCGCAGCGGACAGGAACAGCTCAGCCGCGACCTGCAGCGCACCATCCTGCGCACCCGCACGGTGCCGTTTGGCCAGGTTGCGCAGCGCCTGCAGCGCATCGTGCGGCAAACTGCCAAGCAGGTATTCAAGCAGGTAGAGTTGGAGATCATCGGCGAAGAGATCCCGGTCGACGCCGAACTGCTTGAGCGCATCGTCGAACCACTGGCACATCTGCTGCGCAACGCCATCGACCACGCCATCGAGCCGGCGCAGGAACGCCTCGCCGCGGGCAAGCCCGAACAGGGCCGCATCGTGCTTCGCGTGGGTCTGCAAGGCGACGCCGCGACCATCGAACTGCAGGACGACGGCCGCGGACTGGATCTGGACGCCATCCGCAGCCGCGCCGTGGCCGCCGGCCTGCTCAGCCCCGCGCAAGCCGTTGACGAACGCCAGCTCATCCGCATGATCCTGCTGCCCGGTTTTTCCACCCGTACCAGCGCATCGGAAGTCTCCGGCCGCGGCATCGGCATGGATGTGGTCAACCAGCGCATTGCCGCTCTGCGCGGCACGCTTGCGATCACCACCAACGCCGGACGCGGCACCCGCGTGCTGCTGCGTCTGCCGGTCACCCAGACCCTTGCCAACGTCATCATCGCGCGCGGCCAGCGTCAGGTCAGCGCGGTAGTTGCGGCCTCGGTGGAACGCGTCGTCAGCTTCGCCGCCGGCGAATGCCGCTACGAGGACGGCCAGCTGCGCGTGAACCTGGGCGATGAAGTGCTGCCGGCATTGCCCATCGAAGCGTTCTACAACCTGTCGGCGGACCTCTCGATGTGGGTCGGCAACAGCGGCGTGGGCCTGTACGTGCGCGATGCCGAAGGCAAAGGCAACGTGGTGCTGGTGCGCGGTATCGACGAAGTCCGCAGCGTCGTGGTCAAACCCATCAGCGCGTATCTGCCGCCGATTGCCGCCGTGCGCGGCATCACCCAGCTCGGCGATGGCGGCCTTGCGCCGGTTATCGATCTGGACGTGCTGCTGCAGGCCGCCCAGACCGGGCACCAAGACAGCGCAATCCTGTCCCACGCCACCGCCGCCGTGACCCGGGTGGTAGTGGCTGACGACTCGCTGAGCGTGCGCCGCGCGCTGGAACAGCTGATGCAGGACGCTGGATTCGAAGTGGAAACCGCCCGCGACGGCTTCGAAGCCCTGGCGGCGATCCAGGCCAAACCCACGCATGCACTGCTGGTCGATCTGGAAATGCCGCGAATGAACGGGCTGGAAGTGGCCCGCAATCTGCGCAACCAACCTGCCACACGCGACCTGCCGGTGATCATGATCACATCCCGCGCCACCGATAAACATCAAGCGATGGCGGCAGAAGCCGGCGTGACCCGGATGCTGGGCAAACCGTTTTCCGAGGACTCGCTGGTGGCTCTGGTGCGCGAACTGATCGCCAGCAAGGCCAACGACGACTGATGGATGAGGACAGTCTTCAGTAACCGCTGAACCAGGAACCGCTGTACACGGCGAATTGAGGTCAGGTCCGGGCCCCGGTCTATCTGAGGCCTGCAGAAATACCAATCGATGGACGCAATCGCGTCTATCGGGAAACGGATGCTGGAAGCGTGAAAAGTTTCCCAACCCGCTGCTGCGCCTTGGATCCCTTTCGCTGGGCAGCCGAAAAGCCATGTCCGGGCCTCGGAACACGGTTTCGGCAAGCTGCTGATCGAGTCAGTCGAATTACACTACGCAACTCGCCCTATTGCGATCCACTGCCATGTCCTCAGACGCCGCCCCGCTGACCCGCCGCTACGCCGAAGAACTGGAGAGCATCCGCAGCCAAGGGCTGTTCAAGGCCGAGCGGGTCATCACCGGCCCGCAATCGGCCGAAATCACCCTCGCGGACGGCCGCACGGTGCTGAACTTCTGCGCCAACAATTATCTGGGTCTGGCCGACCATCCTGACATCATCGCCGCCGCTAAGGCCGCCCTGGATACCCACGGTTTCGGCATGGCCAGCGTGCGTTTCATCTGCGGAACCCAGGATCTGCACAAGCAGCTGGAAGCGAAGATCGCAGAGTTCTTCGGCACCGAAGACACCATTCTTTATGCGGCCTGTTTCGACGCCAAC
>JAYUIZ010000371.1:0-6428 GCA_043765595.1 Lysobacter sp.
CTGAGCCAGCGTCACATTCGCAGCGATTCGATTCGAGAAGGCGGGGAAACCCGCCTTTTTCGTGCCCGGCATTCACCTCTGCGGCAGACGGACCGCCACGACGAGCGAGTCTGCGGCACGCTCGACCGGCCATACACTTCGATAGGCCAGATCGATCAAATTCCTGTCGATTGGCTTTTCCATTGGTGCAAATTGACAGGGCCGGGTTCTGTCATTACGGCGGCGCCCCGATTCGGGGCTTCGCGCCGATCCGACACACCGCGCGTCACAATTCAATACATCACAGGGAGTTACACCTATGAAGCAGTCTCTTCTGCTCACCGCCGTACTTGCGGCCGCATCCTTTGGTGCCCCGGCTTTCGCCGCTGAAGGCAGCGCCGGCTTCTATCGCGTCGAAGCCGGCAACAGCAATCTCGAAATCAACAACACCAACGGCAACGAAGTGGGCTACAGCCTTCGCGGTGGCTATTTCTTCAACGCCAACTTCGGCATCGAAGGCTTCTACACCCACCTCGGCCGCGATTCCGACGATTTAGCTTCGGTCGAAGCCACCGCTTACGGCGTCGGCGCCATCGCCAAGAAGAACTTCGGCAGCGACACCCACGAAGGCTTCTTCATCAGCGGCCGCGCCGGCATCAGCCGGGTCGACCTGAACGTCGACATCGACGGCTTCGGCATCGTCGACGACGGCGAGAACCAGCCGTACTACGGCATCGGCGCCGGCTACGACTTCAACGAAACGATGGGCGTCAGCATCAACATCGACCGTTTCAAGTCGGACCTGTTCGATACCGACTCCAAGTTCACCACCACCACCGCAGCGTTTGAATATCGCTTCTGATTCCAGAGCGGTTGCGTTGCGTGAAGGCCGCCTCCGGGCGGCCTTCATCGTTTCGGGCACCACTCGTCTGCGGCCCGCGCGTACCGGATCTACGTGCGCACACCCAACTGGCGATCATGCAGCCGCGACCACACCAGCAGCGACAGCGTCGCGCCGATCAGGCACAGGAACATGTCCCATTGCGTGTCCCACTGGTCGCCCTGGGTCGCGAGGAAGGCATCGGCATCGGCACCGTAGATCAACGCCGACCACCATTCGATCAATTCGAAGAACGCGCTGAAACTGAGGCAGGCCGCCAGCACCAGATAAAACAGCCAACCGCCGCGACGCAGCGGCGTGCAGCGCAGGAACAGTTCGCGCGCCAGGATCGCAGGCACGAATCCCTGCATCAGATGACCGACGCGATCCCACGGATTGCGCGTCACCTCCAGCCCCATCGCAATGGCCGTGTCGCGCATCCAGAAGCCTATCGGCGTCTGCGCATAGGTGTAGGCGCCGCCGTGGATCAGCACCAGCGCGTGCGCGACCAGCAGCCAGCACAGCAGCCGGGTCAGCGGGAACACCCGCCACTTCCAGGCGATAAGCGGGATTGCGACGATCACCCAGATCACCTCCAGGAACCACGTCAGCCGGTCCTTGGGCGCGATGCCGGAGACGGCCAGCGCGACGACGACGATGGCGAGCAGCAGCTTGCGTTCGGGCGAGGTCGGTGGCGTGGCGATGGCAGGTGTTGCGATGGCATTCGACGACATGCGGGCCTTCCAGCGGACGTGTGCATCGATGTTACGCCAGCGCTGGCATGACCAGCGTCCATTGTCCGCGTTGCGCACCGGTGCTAGCTTCCGCCATCCTCACGCTCCGGAACCCACCGATGGCCCGTCTTGCCGTGCTGCTGCTGTTCGCGACCCTCGCCGCCTGCCAGAACGAAGCCCAGCCGGCCACCCCGGGGCTCAGCGTCTCCGCGCCGCCGCCGGTCGCATCCGCTCCGCTGACCGCCGACGAGCAGCGCATCGCCGCCGACGTGAACTATCTCGCGGACGACAAGCTGGAAGGCCGCGAAACCGGCACCCGTGGTTACGACCTCGCCGCCGAGTACGCCGCCAAGCGCATGCGCGAGATCGGTCTGCAGCCGGCCGGCGACGACGGCACGTATTTCCAGGCGGTGCCGCTGCTGAAGGCCACCCGCGAAGCCGAGGGCGCGGCGCTGACGGTGAAGCGCAACGGCCGCGAGATCGCACTGCGCTTCCGCGAGCAGTTCCTGCCGACGCTGAATTTCGACGCCGCCGAGCATGCATTGGAAGGGCCAGCGGTGTTCGTCGGCCAGGGTGTGCATGCGCCGGAACTGAAACACGACGATTTCGCCGGACTCGACGTGCGCGGCAAGATCGCGGTGCTGTTTTCCGGCGCGCCGGCGCGCTTCGACAACGACCGGCGCGCGTTCTACAGCGCCAGCCGCGAGAAATTGCGCGTGCTCGCCGAACGCGGCGCCGTCGGCGTGGTGTTCGTGAACACGGTGGAGGACGAAGTCGGTTCGCCGTGGGCGCGCAGCGCCGAAAACTGGCAGCGATCCGGCATGCGCCTGCGCGGCGCCGATGGCAAACCGCTGCAGACATTTCCGCAGCTGCGCGCGGCGGCCACCGTGAGTGCCAGCGCGGCCGATCTGATCTTCGCCGATGCACCGCAGACCGCCGCCGCGCTGTTCAAGGCCGCGCAGGACGGCAAACTCAAAGGCTTCGATCTACCGGGCACGCTGTCGCTGGCCGGACGCACCCGGATTGAGCCATTGGAATCCCGTAACGTGGTCGCCAAGCTGCCAGGCAGCGACCCCGCGCTAGCCGCCGAACACATCGCCTACACCGCGCATCTGGACCACATCGGCATCGGCGCGCCGGTAAAGGACGTGAATGGCGTGGACGACAGCATCTACAACGGCGCGCTCGACAACGCGCTGGGCGTGGCGATCATGTTCGAGGCCGCACGCATCCTGCACGCGCAGAAAACCGCGCCGAAGCGTTCGCTGCTGTTCATCGCCCTGACCGCGGAAGAAAAGGGCCTGCTCGGCGCGGAATGGTTCGCGACCCATCCCACCGTGCCGATCGAATCGCTGGTCGCCAACCTCAACATGGACATGCCGGTGCTGCTGGCGCCGAGCAAGGACGTGGTGCCGATCGGCATCGAGCACTCGTCGCTGAAATCAGCCTTGGACACCGCGGCGAAAGAGATCGGCGTAAGCCTGTCGCCGGATCCGTTTCCGGAGGAAGTGGTGTTCGTGCGCAGCGACCAGTACGCGTTTATTCGCGCCGGCATTCCGGCGGTTTATCTGAACGGCGGCACGATATCCGTCGACGGGGTGCGCGATCCGAAACTGGCGCTGCGCAAGTTCATGCGCGAGCACTACCACCAGCCCAGCGACGAGGCCACGCTGCCGATCGCCTACGGCGACGCGCTGCGGCTGGCGAAGCTCAATGCGCGGATCGGCCAGCTGGTGGGCGACGACGGCGCACGGCCAACGTGGAACGCCGGCAATTTCTTCGGCGAGACGTTCGCCGGACCGAAGGAGGGCCGTAGGAGGCCGTATAAGGCCGTAGGAGGGCCTTCAGGCCCGAGCTTTTTGCGATAAACCAGATCAGGCAAGAGCTCGGGGCTGAAGCCCCTCCTACGCAAGCCCCTCGTACACAAGCCCTTCCTACAAAAACCTCTCCTGCGAAACGGACGCGCCCTCATCCTTGATATCCGCTTCGAACAACAGTTCCAGCTCACTCCGCGCCTGCTTCGCGCTTTCCAGCAGCGCCGCTTCGTCGTCGTAGATCAGATGCTGGTTGGCCAGCAGCGCTTCATCGTGTTCGCGGAACGTCGACATGCGCTGCGCCGCCTGCTCCGGCAGCATCCCCAGCGCGATCAGCACATCGCGGCCCATTTCCAGGCCGGAAGCGAAGGTTTCCCGGGTCACGTCCGCGCCGAGGTCCATCAGCTGCCACGCATGCCGGCGGTCGTGGGCGCGGGCGAAGATCTTCAGTCCCGGGTACATCCGGCGTACGACGCGGGTCACGCGCAGGCTGGCTTCGACGCTGTCGATCGCGTTGATGAAGATGCGCGCGTGGCCGGCTCCAGCGGAGCGCAACAGGTCCGGCCGCGACGGATCGCCGTAGTAGGCGATATTGCCGAAGCGACGCACGGTGTCGAGTTGTTCCGGATCGGTTTCCAGCGCGACGAACGGAATCCTCTGCGCCACCAGCATGCGCGCCACGATCTGGCCGAAGCGCCCGAAGCCGGCCAGGATCACCTGCGGGTGGCCTTCCGGAATCGCATCGAAGCTACGCTTCGGCGCAACGTCCGGAAATTCGCGCAACAGCCGCGCAACCGCGATCAACAGCAGCGGCGTCAGCGCCATCGACAGGCCGACAATCGCCACCAGCCGGTTCTGCAGTGCGGTGTCGATCAGATTCGCCTTCACCGCTTCGGACAGCACCACGAACGCGAACTCGCCGCCCAGCGCCAGCACCATGCCCAGCTGCAGCGCCTCCTGCCAGCCCAGCCTGCCCGGGCGCAGGCCGATGCCAAACAGCAGCAGCGACTTGATCGCCAGCAATCCGAGCGCGCCGAACACGATCGTCCACGGCTCGGCGGCGATCAGATTCAGATCAATGCTCATGCCCACAGCCATGAAGAACAGGCCCAGCAGCAGACCCTTGAACGGGTCGATCTGCGATTCGATCTCGTGGCGAAACTCGGAATCCGCCAGCAGCATGCCGGCGAGGAATGCGCCCAAGCCCATGCTCAGGCCGACCAGATGCATCAACCAGCCCGCGCCCAACACCGCGAACAGCGCGCTGGCGGTCAGCATCTCCGGCACCCCGATCCGTGCGGCGAGGCGGAACAGATGCCGCAGCAGATAGCGGCCGCCGATCACCAGCACGACGATCCCCGCGACCGCCTTCAGCACGTCCTTCCACACCGGATCGGTGCCGGCGGCGGCGGCGCCGAGCAGCGGAATGGCCGCGAGCAGCGGGATCGCGGCCAGATCCTGGAACAGCAGGATCGCGAACCCAAGACGCCCGTGCGGCGTGTTCATCGCCTTGCGCTCGGACAACAGCTGCAGACTGACCGCGGTGGACGACAGTGCCAGCGCCAGCCCGACCACCAACGCCGCCTTCCAGCCCAGCCCGTAGGCCAGGCCCAACCCGCCCAGCACCGCGCCAGTCAGCGCCACCTGCAGTCCACCCGCGCCGAATACCGGCCGACGCATCACCATCAACCGCGCCGGCGACAGCTCCAGGCCGATGACGAACAGCATCATCACGACCCCTATTTCGCTGGCCGCCAGGACCGGCTCCGCGTCTTGGATCACTTTCACGCCGAATGGCCCCAGCATCACGCCCGCAGCCAGATAGCCCAGCACCGCGCCCAGGCCGAAACGCTTGAACAGCGGCACCGCGACCACCGCCGCTAGCAGGAACACCAACGCCAATTGCAGACCATCACCGTGCATGTGCACCTCCGGCAGGGACAGTAACCGCGCACCGCCCGCCCCCGCAATCGCGACATGCGGCCGGAGGCAAGACAATGCATCCGCATCTCGACATTCGCGGCCGGCGCGGCGGCTGCGGGAGACCTGATAAGGTTCGGCCGGTGAGCGAACCGCACCCCAACACTGTCGATCCAGATCACCAGACCGGCCGCGGCACGGGCTACGACACGGACCCCGACACCGGCGACATCACCGCGTTGCTGGTCCGCTGGAAAGCCGGCGATGCGGACGCCCGCGACCAGCTTGCCTCGGCGATCTATTCCCAACTCAAGCGCATCGCCTCCAACCGGCTGCGCGAACAGGCGAGGCCGGTCGTCGATCCGACCGAACTGGTCCACGAAGCGCTGATGAAGCTGATCCAGAGCCCGATCGACGCCGAAGACCGCCGGCAGTTATTCAAGATCGCTGCGGCCGCGCTGCGCCACACCCTGATCGACCTGGTGCGCCGCCGCGACGCCGACAAGCGCGGCGCCGGCGAGGTCACCTCGCTTGACGCGCTGCAGATCACCGTTGCCGGGGTGGCCGGCGCCAGTGCGGACCATTGGCTGGACGTGGAGCACGCTCTGACCGAACTGGAAGCGCTGGATCCGCGCAAATGCCGCATCGCCGAACTGGCGCTGATCGTGGGGCTGGAACAGGCGGAGATCGCGGCGACGCTGTGCCTGAGTCTGAGCACCGTCGAACGCGACCTGCGCTTCTCGCGCGCTTGGCTGAAGACCCGCCTCTCAGGAACCGCAGTGCTGGGTGGGGAGACGATCGTTGACCAGCGTTGACGGGTTGCGCCGCGATACGACGACTTGCAGGTAGGCGGACGCTTCCGCGCTGCGCAGGATCCCTTCCGATGACCGACGCCCTCTCCAGGATCGAAACCCTGTTCCACGCCGCGCTGTCGGTGGCGCCGGAGGCGCGCGCGGCATGGCTGCGCACGGCCGAGCAGGATCCGACGATCCGCGACACCGTCGATGCCCTGCTGGCCAACGACGACGCGACCGACAATCCGCTGCGCCCGGCGCTGCTGGCGGCGCTGTCCGCAGACGACACCGGCCCGCAGCGCATCGG
>JAYUIZ010000372.1:0-2298 GCA_043765595.1 Lysobacter sp.
TGATAACCTGCCGCCCCAGCAACTCTTGCAGGGAGGAGGGAACGCGAAGGCGAAACGTGTAGGACCCGGATGAGCCACGAGTCAGATAGTGGGGGATACGCATCGGGAGTGTCCCGATCAGTGTCCCTCCATTGATTTCAAATCGAAGAAAAAAGCCGTTGAAAATCAACGGCTTATCTCATCTGGCGGAGAGAGGGGGATTCGAACCCCCGAAGCGCGGTTTAGACGCTTACACACTTTCCAGGCGTGCTCCTTCAACCGCTCGGACACCTCTCCAGTTTCTATCCAGACATTTATCCCGATTCCGGCATCCAGCCGTCTCGCGACCGGCAATTCTAGCCGGCTCGCTCGCTGCGGACAAGGAAGCAATGTCGGGGCGCCGGGCGAAGCGCTGCCCGTGGCAGAATGTGCGGATGTCCTACCTCGTCCTCGCCCGTAAGTGGCGCCCCAAGCGTTTCGCCGAACTGGTCGGGCAGGAGCACGTCGTCCGCGCGCTCACCAATGCCCTTAATACCGGCCGCGTGCATCATGCGTTCCTGTTCACCGGCACCCGCGGGGTGGGCAAGACCACCATCGCCCGAATCTTTGCGAAGTCCCTGAACTGCGAGCGGGGCACCTCGGCCGAGCCCTGCGGCGAGTGCAATTCCTGCCGCGACATCGACGCCGGGCGGTTCATCGACTTGCTGGAAATTGACGCCGCCAGCAATACCGGCGTGGACGATGTCCGCGACGTGATCGACAACGCCCAGTACATGCCTTCGCGCGGCCGGGTGAAGGTCTATCTGATCGACGAAGTGCACATGCTGTCGAAATCGGCCTTCAACGCGCTGTTGAAGACGTTGGAAGAGCCGCCGGGGCACGTGAAGTTCCTGCTGGCCACCACCGACCCGCAGAAACTACCGGTGACGGTGCTGTCGCGCTGCCTGCAGTTCAATCTGAAACGTCTGGAAGAGCCGCAGATTCAAGGCCAGATCGCCAAGATTCTTGAGGCTGAAGGCATTCCGGTCGAGGCCGGCGCCATCCGCCAGCTGTCGAAAGCCGCCGATGGCAGCCTGCGCGATGGTCTGTCGCTGCTCGATCAGGCCATCGCCTACACCGGCGCCAGCAGCACGCTCGAAGGCGGAAGTGGCGCGCCGCTGACCGATGCAGGTGTCGCGACCATGCTGGGTACGGTCGATCGCATGCGCGTGGGCGCGGTGCTGAACGCGCTGGCGGCGGGCGACGGCGAAAGTTTGTTGGCCGAAATCGCGGCCTTGGCGGATTTTTCGCCCGACTGGGCCGGCGTGATCGACGCGATGGCCGAAGCCCTGCACCGCATCCAGGTACGGCAATTGGTGCCTTCGGCGGAGATCGAAGCCGATGGTGTCGAAATCGACGTACTTGCGAGCAAGTTGCGGCCGGAAGTCGTGCAATTGTGGTACCAGATGGCGCTGCACGGCCGTCGCGATCTTGGACTGGCGCCCAGCCCGCGCGGCGGGTTCGAGATGACCGCGCTGCGGATGCTGGCATTCCGGCCGGCCGAGGCGGGCGCGACCACCGTCGAATCGCAGATCGGTACGCCTTCGCGCGGCCCCGATGCCGCCCGTGCGGCGCTGGATACGGCCGCGGGTCGTCCGGCGCCGCGGCCACTGCCGGCCGCCGCGATGGAAAACCCCGCCGCGCCGACGCGCACCGCGCCGCCTGCCCGTGAACCGCCTCCTCCGGCACGGCCGGCGCCGGCCGTCATCGAAGTTGCCGCGCCGGTTGCAGCAGCCGCCTCTGCGCCGATGGTCGACATCGATAACGATCGTTGGCTTGAATTGATCGCCCAGAGCGGCCTGCGCGGCCCCGCGCGTGAGCTGGCCGCGCATGCGGCATTCACCGGGTATGCGGAGGGCGTGCTGCGGCTGTCGCTGTCGGCTGAAGACGATCATCTGCGTAGCCCGTCGCTGGTCAAAGCGCTTACCGATACGCTGTGCGTGCAGCTCGGCGGCACGGTGCAGCTCAAGTTCGAGACCGGCAAACCGGCCAACGCTGAGACCCTGCACCAGCGCGTCGAGCGGCAGCGCGATGCAAAGCAGAACGCCGCCGAGGAAAATTTCATGGCGCATCCCGACGTCCAGCGGTTAATGAGCCAACAGGGCGCGAAGCTCGTGCCCGATTCCATCCGTCCCTTTGAAGACTGAACGAGAGATCGCCCCCATGCGTGGAAATATCGCCCAACTGATGCAACAGGCGCAGAAGATGCAGGAAAACCTGCAGCGTGCCCAGGAAGAACTGGCCAAGCTCGAAGTCACCGGCAGCGCCGGCGCCGGCATG
>JAYUIZ010000373.1:0-6423 GCA_043765595.1 Lysobacter sp.
GCTGGGCTTCGCTGCGCTCAGCCCAGCCTACGGTATATGCGAACACCTTCGCGTCCAATATATCCGGCAGATCAAGATCAAGAACGGCGCTCGAGTGCCAGCATGAATGCGGGTATTTCTGCGATTTCGAAATGAATTTGTGGGGATGCATCAGGCTTGAGCCCGCCACAGACGAAGCTGCGAACAGCAAACCATCGTGATGGCAGACATGACGCGGTTTGCTGTAGGTGGGCAGTGGTTCGGTTGGTGTGGCGGGTGCAAGACCCGCCCTACGGGATTCGCGGGTTATCGAGCGGTATACCCGCCATCGATCACCAGTTCGCTGCCGGTGACGAACTTGGCTTCATCCGACGCCAGATAGACCACGCCCCAGGCGATGTCGTCGACGTCGCCCATGTGCCCCAGCGGATGCAGATCGCCGACGGCCTTGCGCGCGGCGTCGATATCGGTGGCGCCGCTGGCGCCCAGGTGGTGCTCGACCATCGGCGTCCAGATGAAGCCGGGATGCACCGAGTTCACGCGGATCCGGTCGGGCGCATAGCTGATCGCGTCGGTCTTGCTCATCAGTCGCACCGCGCCCTTGGACGCGTGGTACGCGGGGATGTCCGCAGCACCGATCAGGCCATAGATCGACGACAGGTTGACGATGCTGCCGCCGCCGGCGCGCTTCATGTGCGGGATGGCGTGCTTCACGCAGAACAGTACGCCCTTCACGTTCACCGCCTGCACCGCGTCCCATTCGGCTTCGGTGATTTCGTGGGTGAGTTTGACCGAGCCGGAGATGCCAGCGTTGTTCACCAGCACATCCAAGCTGCCGAACAGGGCCGCGACCTGATCGATCGCGGTCTGCACGTTGCGCTCGCTGGCGACATCGACATGCCAGTAGCGCGCGTCGATGTCTTGCCCGCGCAGTTCGGCGACCAGTGCGTCGCCTTCGGCATCCAGAATATCGAACACGGCGACTTTCGCGCCTTCCTGGCCCAGACGCTCGGCGCAGGCGCGGCCGATGCCCAGCGCGCCGCCGGTGACGATGCAGACTTTGTCCTGGAGCCGATGCATGACGATGTTCTCCTGATGATGTGCGGTTCGATCCTGGCGTTTCCGTAACTGAATATAGGCCGTTCGTGCCGTGCGCGTTTGACTGCGATCAAGAGTGGGTGCGCGGATCCATGCGTCAATGGCATCTCCCGTCGATGAGCGAGGTGTGGTCATGTTCAAGGACATCCTGATCCCCTACGTTAACGTGGACAGCGAGAGGGCGCCGGCCGCCGCGGCGATGGCGCTGGCGGAAGCGTTCGATGCGCATGTCGCGATGCTGGTGACGGTGGATGTGCCGGCGCCGATGCCCAGTGACTGGGGCGCGATGGCTTACGACGTCTACGCCCAATTGCACAAGGAGGCGTGCAAGCGTGCTGCCGAACGCGTGGAATCTCTGCGCGGCCGATTCGCGCATTCGGCCATCCCGCTCGACATCCGTACCACCGAAGCGGTGTCGCTGTATCCGCAGAACGCCGCCGCGCTGCAGGCGCGCTATGCAGACCTCACCGTATTGCCGACGATGCCGCGCGACGGCGCCGAGAAGATGCTGGTACACGATTATTTCCATGACGTGCTGCGCTATTCCGGCCGTCCGGTATTGGTGGTGCCCGATGGCAGCACCGCGACGCTGCCGCCCAGGCGCGTCGTGATCGCGTGGAAACCCACGCGCGAAACCAGCCGCGCCGTCGCCGACGCGATGCCGCTGCTGCACAAGGCCGACGCGGTGGATGTGCTGGTGATCGATCCGGTGGTGGGCGAGCGCGCGCGCAGCGGCGGGCATGGCGATGAACCAGGCGCCGACATCGCCGCGCATCTGGCGCGCCACGGGCTTCGGGTTGAGGTGATCACGCGGCCGAGCATGAATTTCTCGGTGGCCTATGCCGTGCTCGAATACGCGTGCACGGTCGGCGCCGATCTGGTGGTTGCCGGCGGCTATGGCCATTCGCGGCTGCGCGAGGCGCTGCTGGGCGGCACCACCCGCGAACTGCTGCAGACCACGCATCTGCCGGTGCTGTTTTCGCATTGAGCGCCGCATGCCATGCCCGGTGCGGTGTGAGGGTTAGACTGCCCGGCATGATGCGCAGTCGCTCGCCGATGCCCCCATGCCGTTGAATGCCGACGAGCTGTACGGTTACTGCGTCGCGTTCGCGATCGGTCTGCTGATCGGCATCGATCGCGAGCGCAGCAAGGGCGAAGGCCCGCTGCGCGCCGCGGCCGGCGTGCGGACGTTCATCCTGCTGGCGCTGGCGGGCGCGATCGCGCAACAGCTCGGCGACGTGGGCATCGCGATTGGCGGTGCCTTCGTGGCGCTGGCGGCGCTGGCCAGCTACCGTCGCAGTGGTTCCGAAGACCCCGGACTCACCACCGAAGTCGCGATGCTGGTGACATTCCTGTTGGGCGTACTGGCGATGACCGCGCTGCCGGTCGCTGCCGGTCTGGGGGTGGTGGTGGCGCTGGTGCTGGTGAGCAAATCCCGGCTGCATGATTTCACCCGCAAGACGCTGAGCGAACAGGAACTGCACGATGCGCTGCTGCTCGCCGCCGCCGCGGTGGTGGTGCTGCCGCTGCTGCCGGACCGCGCCATCGACCCATGGCAGGCGCTGAATCCGCACACGCTGTGGATGCTGGTGGTGCTGGTGATGGCGATCAACGCTGCGGGTTATGTCGCGCTGCGCGTGCTCGGGCCGGGCGCCGGTCTGGCGCTGGCCGGTTTCATCGGCGGTTTCGTGTCCAGCACCGCGACCATCGCCGCGATGGGCGATCGAGCGCGCGTGTCGCCGCAGTGGCGGATGCAATGCGTCAGCGCCGCGCTGTGTTCCAACATACCCACTATCCTGATGCTGGGTGTGGTGACCGGCGCACTGTCGCGGCCGCTGCTGTCGATGCTGATGTGGCCGCTGATCTTCGCCGGACTGGCGGCCATGCTGTCGGCATGGATCGTGCATGCGCGCAGCGCATCGACCGGCGTCGACAGCGGCGCGGTCGCGCCCGGCCGGCCGTTCGAGCCGCGCCATGCGCTTGCGTTCGCGGCCATCGTCAGCGCGATCCTGCTGCTATCGGCCGGCGTGCATCGCTGGCTGGGCGACACCGGCGTGCAGATCGCCGCGGGACTCGGCGGTCTGGCCGATCTGCATGCCGCTGCGGCGTCGGTGGCGCAACTGGTCGCCAACGGCGCTCTGGATGTGGGTGATGCGCGCTGGCCGGTGTTCATCGCCCTGGTCGCCAATTCGCTCAGCAAGCTGCTGATGGCGTGGCTGCGCGGCGGCCGTGCGTTCCTGCTGCGGCTGCTGCCCGGTGTGATCGCGATCGTCGCCGCATTCGTTGCGGGCGCGTGGTGGGCTGGCGTGTGAGCGGTGCCTGGTGGGCGGTGCGTTCGTGGCGGTGCGTTCGTGAGTGATGTCGTCGTGGACGATGCCCGCGCTTCCGCGCTGGTGGTCTACCGCTGCGCGCTGGCGCTACGCTTCGCGCCGCAGCGGAAGAATTTCGAATTCGCCAGCCACTGCCGGTCGGGGTAATACGCGAACAGCAGTTGTCCATTCTTGAGCGTGTCGATCACCTCGCGAGCGACCGCGGGTCGCAACGCTGGGCAGCCCAGGCTGCGGCCGAGGCGGCCCTGGCGTAGCGCTTGGACGGGATCGACATAGGGTGCGCCGTGCATGACGATAGCGCGCGCGCGGGCCAGATCATTGATGCCGGGTTCCAGTCCTTCCATCCGCAGCGAGTAACCGTTGCCGCCGACGTAGGTTTCGGCGGTGGCGAACAGGCCGAGGCTGGACTGGTGACTGCTTTCGAGATTCGAGAATGCGTTGGCGAAATTCTCGCCGCTGCCGCGGCCGTGGGCGACGTGTTCGGCGTAGAGCAGCCGCGCGTATTGCAGATCGAACACCCAGAGCCGCGGTTGCGTGGACGGACGCGAGTAGTCGATCACGGCAAGCCGCTGCGCGGGCGCCACGCTGCCCGAGGCGGCAGCACATTGTGCCGCTTCCAGCGCAAGCGCGATGACCTTCGGATTGGCTGTGGGCGTGAGACGCTGCAGCCGGGTCAACAGCGGGATTGCGCCATCGGCGCGCGCGGCGGCCAGCGTCGCGGCGATGAATGTCGCGCCGGACGAAGCGTGGCTGGTGGGCGCGTGACCGACGAACGCATGATCCGCATCGGCGGCGGCGGCCGGCAGCGTGGTCGCCAGCACGGCGGACGCGAGCAGAAAGGAGGCAGATCTGATCATCATCGGAGCATGCCCGAAGCCAACCGTGGAAGCATGAACAACGCGGCGATTTACTCAGCATCCGCGTGCTGCGCGGGTCGCGACTCACGTCGAGAGCACTTTGAGGATCTGCAGCGCGATCCTGCGTTTCTGCGCGGGCAGTTTGCGGAAGCGCAGCAGGGCTTCGCTTTCGCTGGCGTCCTGGGCGCAGTCTTCGCGCGGTATTGCCAGTGCGACTTCGGTGCCGTCGCAGTGGCTGGGGCCGCGGCCGGTGCCCAGCCATTCCACGCAGGTATCGGTTTCGATCGCGATCTGGATCAGGTGATGCATGCTGGGCGAGGTGCCGAGCGGGTGTTCCCACTGGGTGACGGCGCTGCGCTGCACGCCGATCCGGCGCGCGAGTTCGGCCTGGGTGAGTTGTCCTGCCAGCCGTGCCTTGCGGATGCGTGTGGGGAGTTGCATGCGTGGACCTCGTCCTGATCGGCGCCGCCGCCGTGAACTGGACCCGGCGGCCTTGCCCTGCGAATCGTCTCGTATCCGTGCCGTCGCGCCCGGCGGATGCGCGGGGTGCGAGGGGCGGCAAGTTGTCCGGTTTCGCTGTCCTAAGCGCCCCACGGCTGAATCTGACCGGCATTGACGGCCAACGGAAAGCGCTGCTGGACGCGGCCGCTATGCATTCCGGCCGCAGCCGCGGCCTGCGCCGATGCATTCCCGCGTCTAACCCAGAGCCCGGGATGCAGCGGGCCGCACTGGGGGGAGTCGATCGAGCGCATATGGAGCGCGCACACAAGGCTCCCGCATACGCACAGCGCGCGAATGCGCAGCCAGCCATCGCAAAGGACACGACAGGATGTTGCGCATCTGGTTGTTCGGTTCCCTCTGTGTCGCCAACGATGCCACCGGCGAGCGGATGACGGCGGTTTCCGGCCGTTGCGGCAGCCTGCTGGCCTATCTGGCCTTGGGCCGTGGCCGCTATTTCAGCCGCACCGAGCTGCTCGGAACGCTGTGGCCGGAGCGGATGGCATCGATGACCGCCGGTTCGTTCAACACTGCGCTGTGGCGTCTGCGACGCTTGGTGGAATGCCCGCCGTTCCAGCACGGCGAGCTGATCGCCAGCGACCGCCGCGGCGCGATCGGGCTGAATGGTTCGCAGGAGGTCTGGCTCGATATCGAGGAGTTCGAGCGCAGCATCGCCTCCGGCCTGAGCCGGCCGATCGAGCAACTGGGCGACGCCGATGTCGCGGACCTGCGCGCCGGCGTGGCGCTGTACAAGTCTGACATCCTGATGGAATTCACCGACGACTGGGCGCTGCGCGAGCGCGAGAAGCATCGTCGCCATTATCTGAATGCGCTGTGGCGGCTGATGCAGTTGTCGACGATCCGCCGCGAATACGGCGAAGGCATCCGCCATGCGCAGTCGATCCTCGACTGCGACACGCTGCGCGAGGACGTGCATCGGGAGCTGATGCAGCTGTTTGTGCTGAGCGGCCAGCGCGCGCAGGCGCTGCGCCAGTTCGAGACCTGCCGCGACATGCTGCGCCGCGAACTGGCCATCCAGCCGATGCGCGAAACCCTGGCGCTGTACCGGCAGATCGCAGATAGCGCGATCGGCGGGGATGGCGAGCGGACGCAGGCTATGCAGGCGCCGCTGCAGTTCGAGTATGTTCCGACAGTGCTTTTGCAGGGCGCGATGTCGCCGCTGCCTGCTACAGGTACCCGCCGCATGATCGCCGCCGCGCGTCAGCATCTGGCCGCGGCCGATGCGCAACTGGAACTGAGCCTGCGCCAGCTCGATAGCTGAGGTTGGTCGCTTTCAAAAGCAAATCCCCCCTGCCCCCCTTTTTCAAAGGGGGGAAAAGCAAGCGTGGCCGCGCTGTCGTTTCGCGCTTTGCTGCATGCACTTCGCTTTCAGGCCTTTTGTTCTTGGCGTTTGTTCCATGGGCTTTGCTTTACTCACAAGATCGTAATTTACGGAACAATAGACGGATAAATACACTGTAAAACAAGCTCTTTTTTCTCCCAATTTGTTCCCAAAGTTACTGACTGCTGAGTAATGCCTCTGCATCAAAGCTTTTGCTTCTAAGAGCCTGTTCAAAATCTTTAAGGGCCCTATAATGGTTGGATGAGAAATCGATCTTATCCTAGCGATATCAGTCGCGAACGCTTTGAATCCATTCGCC
>JAYUIZ010000374.1:0-6360 GCA_043765595.1 Lysobacter sp.
TTCCGAAATCCGCGTGGGCGTCATCGCGGCTTGTGCCGCACCACATGAAGCTTCAGCCCGCTTCTTCGGGCGTCAGCGTCTTCAGCGCCAGCGCATGGATCGCGCCGCCCATCAGTTCACCAAGCGTCGCGTACACCATGCGGTGACGGGCCAGCGGCAGTTTGCCGCGGAACGCTTCGGCCACGACCTGCGCTTCGAAGTGAACGCCGTCGTCGCCCTGCACGTGGACCTGGGCGCCGGGCAGGCCCTGTTCAATCAGCTGACGGATGGTATCGGGGGTCATCGGAGGGTCGGGTCCTGCGCAGCGCGACGCTGCGTTCATGGGAGGTGCGGGCAATCCCGGGGTCGGGTGCGTAGAATCGCCCGCTTAGCGTAACGGAAAGCCGTCTGCTCCCCAATGGCGAATGCCTCATTGCCCCAGCCCATCCCGACCCGGGGCGCGTCCTCGGATGCAGCCCTGGCCGACAGCGGCCGCCGGGTATTCGAGATCGAACGCGACGGCCTTGCGGCGGTCTCAGCGCGGTTGGATGGTCAATTCAGCGCCGCCTGCCGCACCCTGCTGGCCTGCCAAGGACGCGTGGTGTGCATCGGCATGGGCAAATCCGGCCATATCGCCCGCAAGATCGCCGCGACCTTCGCCTCCACCGGCACCCCGGCCTTCTACGTGCATCCGGGCGAAGCCGGCCACGGCGACCTGGGCATGATCACCGACCGCGACGCGGTGCTGGCGTTGTCGTATTCCGGCGAATCCGACGAAATCCTGACCCTGCTCCCAGTGCTCAAGCGCCAGGGTAATCTGATGATCGCAATGACCGGCCGCGCACAATCGACCATGGCGCGCGAAGCCGACATCCATCTCGATGTCAGCGTGCCCGCAGAAGCCTGTCCGCTGGCGCTGGCGCCGACCGCCAGCACCACCGCCTCGCTGGCGATGGGCGATGCGCTCGCGGTCGCGCTGCTCGAAGCCCGCGGTTTCACTTCCGAAGATTTCGCGCGCTCGCATCCGGCCGGCGCGCTCGGCCGCAGGCTGCTGCTGCACATCGCTGATGTGATGCATTCCGGCGACGACGTGCCGCGGGTCGGCGCCGATGCCACGCTGAGCGATGCGCTGCTGGAAATGAGCCGCAAGCGCTTGGGCATGACCGCAGTGGTCGACGCGGAGGGTCGCCTGCTCGGCCTCTACACCGACGGCGACCTGCGTCGCTCGCTGGCAGACCCGGCTACCGACGTGCGCGAAACCCGCATCGAGAAACTCATGACCCGCAGCCCGGTCACCATCGACGCCGACGCGCTTGCGGTCGAAGCCGCGCAGCTGATGGAAGCGCACAAGATCAACGCACTGCTGGTGATCGACGGCGAACGCCGCGTGGTCGGTGCGCTGAACATCCACGATCTGCTGCGCGCGCGGGTCGTGTAAGCATGACGCCATCTATCGATGTCACCTCGCCTATCGAACATCTCCCGCTGAGCCGGCGCGCGGTCGTCGACAGTCGGCTGATGGCGAAAGCGTCTAACATCCGCCTCGCCTGTTTCGATGTCGACGGCACGCTTACCGACGGCCGCTTGTTTCTCGACAGTGAAGGCCGCGAAATGAAGGCGTTTCACGTTCATGACGGTCAGGGGCTGGTGCTGTTGCGTCAGGTCGGTATCGAAGTGGCGCTGATCACCGCCCGCGTCAGCCCGGTCGCGGTGCATCGTGCGAACGAGCTGAAGGTACGCGTGCACATCGGCGTGAAAGACAAGCTCGCCTGCGTACGCGAACTCTGCGCCGAACTCGGCATCGGTCTGGATGCAGTGAGTTTCATGGGCGACGATCTGCCCGATCTGGCGGCGATGCGCGCAGTAGGACTGTCGATCGCGCCCGCCAATGCGCATGCGTTGACCGGATCGCGGGCCCAAGTGCGCACGCAGGCAAACGCGGGCGACGGCGCCGCGCGCGAGCTGTGCGACCTGCTGCTGGCCGCGCAGGGCAGCTTCGACGAACCGATCGCGACACCACCCACCGGGGAACTGTCGTGAGCTGGCGCGCACTGGTCATCCTGATGCTTTTCCTGGGCGCACTGGTGAGCGGCTGGGCGGTGTGGAAACACCGGCAACCGCCGCCGGTAGCCGGAACCGCCAGTGACCGCCCCGACTATGTGCTGCACGACTTCGAACTGATCTCGCTCGACAGCGAGGGCAAGGAATCCTTCACGCTGCGCGCGCCGCGCCTGGAACGCCGTCCGGACGACGCCACCATGTCGCTGACGACCCCGGCATTCAAGGTGCCGGACGGCAGCGGCAAGTATTGGGACATCCGCGCGAAGCAGGGTTGGGTCAGCGCAGACCAGAAGGAAATCCGCATGATCGGCGAGGTCAAGGCCAACAGCCCGGCCGAGGATCTGCGCCCGATCACCATGAATACCGAGCGCTTGAACGTGTTCCCTCGCCAGAACCGCGCCGCCACCGACGCCGTGGTGACCATCGTTCAGCCCGGCTTTATCATTTCCGGCACGGGACTCAGGGCGAATTTGAAAAACAAAGACTTGCAGTTGCTTTCAAATGTAAAAGCCTTGATCAGTACAAAATAAGCCGCCACTCATTGGCCAACAACTTTCCCAATCAGTTAAAGTACGATTGCAGTGCCTCTGCTTACCTTAGTAGAACTGCATAGCCTATAGAAACCTCAAGGACATAAAGGAAAATCATGAAGATGAAGCTCTCTCTTGGAGTGTGCATTGCGTTTGCGAGCGCCATACCGTTTACCAGCAACGCGCTTGAAACGATCACACGGGACTACAACGGCGTACTGTACGTCTACACATGTCCCAACAGCTGCGTTGTTGGTTCAAATGGCTCCGTCAGCGACAGTGGTGGCGACCGGATCCAAGTTAGAATTTTTCAAAGGCACAATGCCGATAAGTAAAGCTGAGTTCTAGCAGCTAGCGCACCTTCACACTAGTGTGAAGATATTGCCACACATTGATGAGGCCACGCGTTTTGAATTTTTTAAATATTCAATCTAGAGACATCAGAACATCGCCAGGAACCAATAGTTCGAAATGGCTTTTTTTTGCTTTGGTGATAGCGACAGCTACTGCATCCGTATGCTTGGCTAAAAGCAGCGATCGAAATCAGCCTATGGACATCAACTCTGACCGCTCTGATTGCAGTCTGAACGACAACGAACAATGCAAATTCATGGGCAATGTCATAATCACACAAGGAACTTTGCGAATAGAATCAAACAATGCTGTTATCCATCGTGAAAATGGCGAATCGAGTCGCGCAGTACTTACAGGAAGCCCTGTAAAACTGACGCAAAAGCTAGACAATGGTTCGACCTTCAACGCCAATGCAACAACTGTCGATTATAATTTGGCCAACGAAACAGTGATCTTGACTGGCAGCGTGTCGGTTGATCAACCCGGCAGAGGTTCCATGGCCAGTCAAAAAATTATCTACGATCTAAAGACAGGTCGGGTCGAAAGTGGTGGTGCCGACAGCGGCAGGGTATCTCTGCGCATGCTCCCTAAATCTGCGAAAAGCCCCACTCCGAACGAGCCTGCGGCACCGGGCAAACCCTGATGCTGGTCGCTGAAGGGCTGCGCAAGCGCTACAAGTCGCGCGAGGTCGTACGCGATTTCGGCCTCACTCTGGATGCCGGCGAAGTCGTCGGCCTGCTGGGCCCCAACGGTGCCGGCAAGACCACTTGTTTTTACATGATCGTCGGCCTGGTGCCGGCCGATGCCGGCCGCATCGTGCTGGACGGCCACGACATCACCGGCGATCCGATGTATGCCCGCGCCAAGCGCGGCGTCGGCTACCTGCCGCAGGAACCCTCGGTGTTCCGCAAACTCAGCGTCGCCGACAACCTGCGGCTGGTGCTGGAACTGCGCTCCGACCTGGACCGCGCCGGCCGCGAGCGCGAACTCGCCTCGCTGATGGAAGAGCTGCAGGTGGCGCACGTCGCCGAACAGAGCGGCGCCAGCCTCTCCGGCGGCGAACGCCGTCGGGTGGAGATCGCCCGGGCGCTGGCCGCGAAACCGCGACTGATTCTGCTGGACGAGCCGTTCGCCGGTGTCGACCCGATCTCGGTCGGCGAGATCCAGCGCATCGTGCGTCATCTGAAGAACCGCGGGATCGGCGTACTGATCACCGACCACCAGGTCCGCGAAACCTTGGGTATCTGCGATCGTGCCTACATCATGAGCGAAGGCGCGGTATTGGCCCAAGGCGCACCCGACGCCCTGCTGGCGAACCCGGATGTGCGCCGCGTGTATCTGGGCGAGTCCTTCCGGCTGTAGCGACAGGCTTCAGCTGCATGCGGGAGCGGTATTCGCGACGATTCCAGACACAGAGCGTGTTGGCCGTGGCGAAAACATCGACGAACACCACGAAATTTCCCCGCAAGGATCGCGCCAAGGGCAGCCAAGCGGGTGCGACAAGCCCTAACATAGGGATATGAAGCCACGCCTGCAGACATCGCTGGGTCAACAGCTGATCCTAACGCCGCAACTGCGTCAGGCGCTGCATCTGCTGCAGTTGTCGTCGCTGGAACTCGAGAACGAAATCACCCTCGCGGTTGAAAGCAACCCGCTGCTCGACTGGGATGAGAGCGAAAGCGACGCGGCCCCCGGCGGCGATGGCGCCCCGGACGGCATGCCCGAAGCCTCCGTCGTGGCGGAAACCGCGAATGCGGACGAAGCCGCGGAGCACGACCGGGGCGGTGAGGACGACAGCTGGGAACCCCCGGACAGCTGGAACAGCAGCAGCGGCGGCAGCCACAGCGGCAGCGACGAGGACGGAATGGACCCGATGGACCGACTGGTCCGCACCGAGTCCCTGCACGACCACCTGTCCTGGCAACTGCACCTCACCCGCTTGTCGCCGCAGGATCAGCGGATCGGCGCCGCGCTGGTCGACGCCATCGACGACGACGGCTATCTGCGCGAATCGCTTGACGACATCGCCTCGATGCTGCGTCCGGAGCTGAACGTCAGCGCGGCCGAAGTCGGCGCCGTCCTGCACCAAGTCCAACGGCTCGACCCGCTGGGCATCGGTGCCCGCGATCTGCGCGAATGCCTCACGCTGCAGCTTGAACCGCTGCCCGACGACACACCCGGCAAAGCGATGGCGCTGCGGATCGTGAACGGGCCGCTGGAACGGCTGCCCAAGATCGGCGCGGACGGCCTGGCCGCGGAACTGGGCGCACCAGCGGACGAGGTCGCGACCGGCCTGCATCTGGTCCGCTCGCTGGATCCGCATCCAGGCGCGCAGTACGGCGGCATGAGCGCGGACACTTACATCACCCCGGATTGCGTGATCTGGCGGCATCAGGGGCTGTGGCGGGCGGCGCTGGCCGGCAGCCACACCCGGCTGACCATCCATCGCGGCTACGAGGGCATGATCCAGCACGCCAGCAGCAGCGACGCCAGTTATCTGCGCGGCCGCCTGCAGGAAGCGCGCTGGCTGCTGAAGCATCTGGAAGCGCGCGGCGACACGCTGTTGAAAGTGGTGCGCTGCCTGATCCGCCAGCAGTCTGGCTTTCTCGAATTCGGCGAGCAGGCGCTGCGTCCGCTCACGCTGCGCGAGGTCGCGGCCGAAGTCGGCCTGCACGAATCCACCGTGTCGCGCGCGATTTCGCGCAAATACGCGGTCACACCGCGCGGCACAATGCCGCTGCGCAGTTTCTTCGCCTCCGGCATCGGCACCGAAGGCGGCGGCGAAGCGTCCAGCACCGCGATCCAGTCGATGATCAAACGACTGATCGAAGCCGAGAATCCGCGCAAGCCTCTCTCCGATGCGAAGCTGGCCGATACCCTCAAGGCCACCGGCGTGCCGGTCGCGCGCCGCACCGTCGCAAAATATCGCGAAGCGATGAATATCCCGGCTTCGCACGAACGCGTGCGGATGGTCTGAGCGGATGGTCCAAGTTGCCGCATCGAAACCGACGATTCGCGCACTTGCTTCCGCGCCCCGCTGGGGTAACCTGTCGATAGAGCGAAGATCAGGACGACCTGCCCTTGCACACGGCGCATGTCGACCCGATGTCCATGAACACGGAGCTTCCGGAACACAGGGAGGCACCGGCATCTCGGTATCGGCGGGCTGGGCCCGGTGCCGCGCTGCGCGACCAATGCCCGGCAAACAGAGGACACCGTCGATGCGTATCGAAACCCACGGTCACCAGATCGAAGTCACCCCCGCCTTGCGCGAGTACGTCGAAACCAAACTCTCCCGCCTGGGCCGACATTTCGAGCATCCGTTGGACGTCGTCCGCACCCAACTCAGCATCAGCAAACCCAATCACTGCGCCGAAGCCACGATGCACGTGTCCGGCCGCAGCCTGCACGCCGATGCCGTCGGCCAGGACATGTA
>JAYUIZ010000375.1:0-2289 GCA_043765595.1 Lysobacter sp.
CCGAGAGGTGCGCGCAGCGCGGGGCCGATGACGCGCATGCCTTCGGGACGGGCTCAGAACCAGCCGCGCCAAGCGCCGCTCCAGTACAGCGCCATGCCCAAGCCGAAGATGGTCCAGAACAGCGATTTGAACACGCTAGGCTTTCCAGAGCAGGAACACCGCGCCGGCGGCCAACAGCCAAGGCAGGAGCTGCGAGCATTCGGTGGCGGAAGCGGCGGACGCCGCACGCTCGGCCAGACGCTCGACGGTGCTCTGGAACGACGATGGGATGCTCTGGGTGGTGCACATGGTGGGCTCCTCCGTCCGGGAGTGGACGCCGCCTCGTCCTCAGCCCAGCGGGGCGGACCATTGGCCGTCATCAGCCACCCGCGGTGACAGTCGTCACCCTGCAGTCGCCACCCGATTGTCATCGCTTGAAACCGTCATCCGGACCCGCCCGGATTGAGCCCGGCGGGCCGAAAGCGTACAATTTCGGTCCTGTTTCGATCGAGACGCCATCAGGCGCACCAACCAGCCGATGCTGCGCGTCACCAAACTCACCGATTACGCCAGCGTGGTGCTGACCGTACTGGCCAGTGCGCCGGATACCGTGCTCAGCGCCACCGGGCTGGCCGAACGCGCCGGTCTGGAGCCGCCGACCGTCGCCAAGGTGCTGAAGCCCTTGGCACAGGCCGGGCTTGTACAGGCGTTCCGCGGCGTCGCCGGCGGCTACCGTCTGGCCCGCCCGGCTGCGGACATCTCGCTGGTCGAGATTGTGGAAGCGATGGAAGGCCCGCTGGCGATGACCGAGTGCAGCATCCACGAAGGCAACTGCGGCATCGAACACTCCTGCAGCGCGCGCGCCAACTGGCGGCGGATCAACGATGTCGTCTCCGATGTCCTGCGCAGCGTCACCCTGGCCGACATGATCCTGCCGGCCCCCGCGATGGATACGCGCAGAACCATTCCCGTTTCGCTGTCGGCCAACTGAGAACGACGATGACCACCCAACAGTCCCATGAGTCGCTGCCGCAGCAGAGCGCGCCCGCTTTTGGCATGCCCGTCCAGAACGCCAAAATTCTCGAACAGCTCGGCCGTCGCTACGATGCCGGCTTCGTCACCGACATCGAGTCCGAGACCTTGCCGCCGGGCCTGGACGAAGACGTGGTGCGCTTCCTCTCGGCGAAAAAGAACGAGCCTGAGTGGATGACCGAATGGCGGCTCGCCGCATACCGTCACTGGCTGACGATGACGCCGCCGCAGTGGGCCAAACTCGAGATTGCGCCGATCGATTTCAAATCGATCAGCTACTACTCGGCGCCGAAAGCCAAATACGCATCGCTGGATGAAGTGCCGCAGGAACTTCTGGATACCTACGACAAGCTGGGCGTGCCGCTGCACGAGCGCGCGCGACTGGCCGGCGTGGCGGTGGACGCGGTGTTCGATTCGGTCAGCGTCGGGACAACATTCCGAAAAGAGTTGGCCGAAAAAGGCGTCATTTTCTGCTCGATGTCCGAAGCCCTGCACGATCATCCCGAACTGGTGCGCCAGTACCTGGGCAGCGTGGTGCCGGCGGGCGACAACTATTTCGCGGCGCTGAATGCCGCGGTATTTTCTGACGGCAGTTTCGTGTTCATTCCCAAGGGCGTGCGCTGCCCGATGGAGCTCAGCACCTACTTCCGGATCAACGCGATCAACACCGGCCAGTTTGAGCGCACGCTGATCATCGCCGAGGAAAAATCCTACGTCAGCTATCTGGAAGGCTGCACCGCGCCCATGCGCGACGAGAACCAGCTACACGCCGCCGTCGTCGAGCTGGTGGTGCTGGACGACGCCGAGATCAAGTATTCGACGGTGCAGAACTGGTATCCCGGCGATGAGAATGGCGTTGGCGGGATCTACAACTTCGTCACCAAGCGTGGTGAATGCCGCGGCGCGCGCAGCAAGATCAGCTGGACCCAGGTCGAAACCGGCTCGGCGATCACCTGGAAATATCCGTCCTGCGTGCTGCTGGGCGACGATTCCACAGGCGAATTCCATTCGGTCGCGCTCACCCATCATCGTCAGCAGGCCGACACCGGCACCAAGATGATCCACATCGGCAAGCGCACCAAATCGAAGATCGTCAGCAAAGGCATCAGCGCCGGCCGCGGCCAGAACAGCTATCGCGGTCTGGTGAAAGTGGAGCGAGGCGCGGACGGCGCGCGCAACCATACCCAGTGCGACAGCCTGCTGATCGGCAAACGCTGCGGTGCGCACACCTTTCCTTATATTGAAGTAAAAAACCCAAGCGCGACCGTCGAGCACGAG
>JAYUIZ010000376.1:0-2289 GCA_043765595.1 Lysobacter sp.
AGCATCGGACACAGCATCCAGCCCACCACGCCGGCCACGCCGAAGCTGTAACGCAGCAAAGCGTCGAAGTTCTGCGGTCGGCGGAACTCGAGATCGCACGCGGCTTCATCGATCAATCGGTGCAGTCCAGCCAGCCGCAGACCGTGGGCGTCGCGCAGACGAACAGCGATGCGTACGCACGGCACGCCATGATCCTCGTGGCGAAGCGCCTGGTCGAGATCGCGCAGCGCCTGTCGTCGAAGGTCGGCAGGTTCGCGGTCGTCGTCGGCGATATCGTCGATGTGCCTGCACAGACGGTATAGCGCCTCAACACCGGATCGCCGCGACCCGAGCATCAGGCTGGCGAGGAAAAACGTGCGTCCGTGCCGCCGCATCGCGCTGCCGGATAGCGATTGAAGCGCATCCGCGAGGATTGGATCAGCGCGCGCCATCGCTGCCCGCAGCGGGAATCAGCCGATCCAGCACTTTCGCGGACGTCAACACGCCGGGCACGCCCGCGCCTGGATGGGTACCGGCGCCGACCAGAAACAGATTGGCGCATTCTTCAGAGCGGTTGTGGAAACGGAAATACGCCGACTGTAGAAGATCCGGGTGAATCGAGAACCCGCTGCCGTGCGCGCTCATCAGCGTATCCGAGAAATACCGGGGCGTGATCGCGTGCGCAAAACGCAGGCGCGCGCGCAGACCGGGCAGCGCACGGCGTTCCAGGAAATCGAGCACGCGCTCGCGGAACACCGGTTCGGCAGTGTCCCAATCGATGGATGCGCGCAGATTCGGTACCGGTATCAGCACGTAGAACGGATCCACGCCGTCCGGCCCCATCATCGGATCGGTGGCCTTGGGCCTGTGCAGATAAGCGCTGAAACGCTCGGGCATGACATCGCCGTCGAACAGATCGTCGAGCTGGGTGCGAAAATGGCCATCAAGCACGATCGTGTGATGCGCGACGTCGGAATACTCGCCGTTGGTCGCGAAATAAAGTACGTACAACCCCATCGAATGCCGTTGTTTCGCCAGCTTGCGCATGGTCCAGCGCCGCCGCTTCGGTGCATCCAGCAACTGGCCATAGAGCGTGGAAGGATCGAGATTGCTCACCACCAGATCCGTCTGGATACGGTCGCCATCGTCGAAGTCGATCGCTTCCACCCGCCCCTTGGGTGCGAGCAGACGACGCACCGTCTTCCGGTAATGGAAACGCACACCCATGCCGGCCGCAGTACGCTCCAGGGCCCTCACCAGCACGCCGGTGCCGCCGCGCACGTACCAGACCCCGGCCGCTTGTTCCAGATGCACGATCAGCGCATAGATCGCGGACGTGCGGAACGGGTGACCACCCACCAGCAGCGGATGCACGCTGAGGATGTCGCGCAGGCGGCGGTCACGGATGAAATGCGAAACAGCCGCATGCACCGACCGGTCGGCGCGCAGGCGCAACAGCGCCGGCAGCGCCGACAACATCGAGCCCCAGGTATCGAACGAAGCGTCTCCACGCCGCTCATAGCCCTCGCGGTACAGGGCCGCGGCATATTTGCGAAGACGGAGATAGCCCGCGCGGTCCTGCGGCGAGAACGCGGCGACCGCCGCCACCACTTCATCGGCGCTGCTGCCGTAGTCGAATGCGTCGCCTTCGGGCAGCAGATAGCGGTACCACGGCCGCACCGGCAACAATTCGATCTCGTCTTCGCGACGAAGACCTGCCAGCGCGAACAGCTCATCTAACAGGAATGGCGCGGTGATGACAGTCGGGCCGGCGTCGAAATCAATGCCCTCGAACCGGAAGGTGCGTGCCCGGCCACCCGGTTCGTCGAGGCGCTCGTAGACATCGACATCATGGCCCTGCGCGCGTAGCCGGATGGCCGCCGCCAATCCACCCAAACCCGCTCCGAGAATTGCCGTTCTGGACACTATGACGTTCTCCGGTATGCACCGTCCGCACTGCGGGCCGCGGCGCGGACGACCGTAGACAGCTTATAGACTGCGCATGGCCTGACGGATACCCGCGTCACGACTGATCTGACGCGCCGCGATCAACGCGATCAGGCCCAGACCCGGCTTGTTGACCAGGTCGGCGAAGTTGTACACCAGTTCGCGTGCAATCTTGGCGCCATCGCCCGGTGCGAGCATACCGATGATGAATCCGATCGGGTAAATCATCCATCCGACGACGATGAAAGTGCGCATAGTGAGGAAGGCTTTCTTCACCGGCGCGACCTTGTCCTTCGCGGCATCGGCCAACACGCTGTACATCATGTACAGCAGGATGAGGAACGCCATACAGCCCAAACCGAA
>JAYUIZ010000377.1:0-2287 GCA_043765595.1 Lysobacter sp.
GATCGAACAGAACAAGGTCAGCCCGTCGGTCAGCTCGCTGAAGAAGGTGCTGGACGGGATTCCGATCTCGCTGGCCGACTTCTTCACCCTCGATCTCGACGCCGGCCCGGCGGACAGCCCGTTCTACGCGCACGGCGAGCAGCCGGACGTCGGCAACAACGACATTCATTACTATCTGGTCGGCCAGCGCCGGCCGCAGCGGCAGATGTGCATCCTCCGTGAAGTGATGCCGCCCGGCACCGACACCGGAGAAAGCATGCTGGCCCACGAAGGCGAGGAGGGCGGAGTGATCGTCCAGGGCCAGGTTGAAGTGACGGTAGGCGACCGGGTCCGCATCCTGGGCCCGGGCGAGGCCTATTACTTCGAGAGCCGCATCCCGCACCGCTTCCGCAACATCGGCGAGGACGACGCGATCCTTGTCAGTGCCAACACACCGGCCACGTTCTGAACCCTCTCCCTGAGTCTCACCGGAATTCTGCCATGACTGCTCCCCGCACCCGCGACACCTGGCAGGCGCTCGCCGACGGCCTGCACATCCGCACTCAGGCCTTCATCGACGGCCGCTATGTGGATGCCGTCAGCGGCAAGACCTTCGACTGCATCAGCCCGATCGATGGGCGGGTGCTGGGCAGGGTCGCTGAGGGCGGGAATGAGGATATTGAGCGCGCGGTAAGCGCCGCGCGCCGCAGTTTCGACGCCGGCATCTGGGCGAACACCAAGCCCACGCACCGCAAGAAAGTCCTCATCCGGTTCGCGCAACTCATCGAGCAGTACGGCGACGAACTGGCGCTGCTCGAATCGCTGGACATGGGCAAGCCGGTCAGCGATGCGCGCGCCGTCGACGTGGGCGCGACCATCCGCTGCATCGCCTGGACCGGCGAGGCGTTGGACAAGGTGTACGGCGAAGTGGCTTCGACCGGCCCCGACGAGCTGGGCCTGATCACTCGCGAGCCGCTGGGCGTGGTCGGCGCGATCGTGCCGTGGAATTTCCCGATGCTGATGGCCGCGTGGAAGATCGCGCCTGCGCTGGCGACCGGCAATTCGGTGGTGCTGAAGCCGTCGGAGAAGTCCCCGTTGACCGCGATCCGGCTGGCCGAGATCGCGATGGAGGCGGGCATTCCCGCCGGCGTGCTGAACGTGGTGCCGGGCTTCGGCAAGGGCGCCGGCGAACCGCTGGCGCTGCACATGGATGTCGACGGTCTGGTGTTCACCGGCTCAACTGCTGTGGGCAAGCACCTGCTGCAGTGCGCGGGTCGCTCGAACATGAAGCGCGCGTACATGGAATGCGGCGGCAAGAGTCCGAACATCGTCTTCGCCGACGCTCCGGATCTGGCCGCAGCGGCGAAAGCCGCGGCCGGCGGCATCTTCTACAACCAGGGCGAAGTCTGCACCGCGGCCTCGCGGCTGCTGGTGGAACGCTCGATCAAGGACGCATTCGTGGCCGCGGTGGTCGAGGCGGGCAGGGCCATGCATCCGCGACATCCGCTGGAGCCGGGCGCGCCGATGGGCGCGATGGTCGACGAAAACCAGACCGCGCGGGTGCTGGAGTACATCGCGAAAGGCCAAGCCGAAGGCGGGCGCTTGCTGCTGGGCGGCAAGCGCGCCGATGTCGTCACCGGCGGCTGCTATATCGAACCGACGGTGTTCGACGACGTCGAGCACACGCACACCATCGCCCGCGAGGAAATCTTCGGCCCGGTGCTGTCGGTGATTGCCTTCGACGACGAAACCGATGCGCTGCGGATGGCCAACGACAGCGAGTTCGGCTTGGCCGCCGGCGTGTGGACCCGCGACATCGGCCGTGCGCATCGCGTCGCGCGCAAGCTCCGCGCCGGCAGCGTCTGGGTCAATTACTGGGACGGCGGCGACATGACCGCGCCGTTCGGCGGTTACAAGCAATCCGGCAATGGCCGCGACAAGTCTCTGCACGCCTTCGAGAAATACACCGAGGTCAAGGCGACCTGGATCAATCTGGCCACCTGAGCCGGCATCGCTATGCTCAATGGGCGGATGCCGGATCGGCGGGCGCACTGCAGGGTGTCCATCGTGAAGCTTCCATCGCGCGGCATCGTGGCGGTCGAAGCGGTTACACCTTCCCGGCGTCCCGGATTTTCATCGAAGTTTCGAGCCACCATGGCAATGCAACTTGCAGCCGCTGTGACAACGCCTCGGCCGACGCAACGCACATCCGCACGGTATGGTGAGTTGTGAACCGGCAGGAGTGAACGTGTACACAGTAGTGCGCGACAGCAAATGGTCGGTTCAAGACGGAGACGCGGGCGTGGTG
>JAYUIZ010000378.1:0-6370 GCA_043765595.1 Lysobacter sp.
CGCTGACCTCGAACCATAGATCCGGCCGCGACACCGGATACTGCATGCGGTTATAAACCCCAGGCACCACCTCCTTGAAGTAATAGCGATCGGGCTGAACATCGACGGCGAAATAACACTCGTTGCCGTTGCGTTCGGAACAGCGCTTGAGCATGACCTGCCGCGAACCATCTACACTTTCGATCAACCATTCGGCCGAGTGTCCGTCAGCGAGATTGCTCGGAGTCGCGGCTATGACAACATTCCCTGCTTGAGGCACGACGCATGCTGGCGCGGCGGAGGCGAGAAGCGGGAACGCGGCCGCGACGAGCAGGTACTTGAACCTCATTTCATCTCGCTCCCTGTACTTGCATTTTTTTGTGCTTGGCCAGAAATTTGCCCGATCTGGGCATCCTTCTCTTCCCACACGCCGTTCATCCACTGCTGGAATCGGGCGCGGAAGGCACGATCCTCCTGGTAATTGCCACCGGCCAGCGCTTCAGGGATCGGGCGCTGGTGGATCGCCACCCGCACCTCCGGAATACGTCCGCCGATCAGATCCATCAGCGAAGGCCGCCCGCCGGGATAGACGATGGTGACATCGAGGATCGCATGCATGCTGTCGCCCATGGCATCGATCACGAACGCCACGCCGCCGGATTTCGGCTTGAGCAGATGGCGGAACGGCGACTGTTGTGCGGCATGCTTCTCGGGTGTGAACCGGGTGCCTTCCACGAAGTTCATCACCGACACCGGAATGGCACGGAATTTTTCGCAGGCTCTGCGTGTGGCTTGCATGTCGCGCTGACCCAGCTCCGGATTCTTCGCGATCTGCTTGCGGGTGTAGCGGCCCATGAACGGGAAGTCGAGCGCCCACCAGACCAGCCCCAGCACCGGCACCCAGAACAGTTGCCGCTTCAGAAAGAAACGCAGGAACGGAATCCGCCGGTTGAACACCTTCTGCAGTACCACGATATCCACCCAGCTCTGGTGATTGGCCAGCACCAGATAGTGACCATCCCGCTGCAACACCGCGTCCTCAGTCACATCGAAGCGCGTGTGGGTGAAGGCGTCGACCATCGCACTGTTGACCACGATCCAGTGCTCGGCGAACCAGAGCAGCAGCGGATTACAGGCCCGCCGCGCCCGCTCGGAGGGCAGCACGGCCTTGAACATCGTCACCACCAACAGAGGGAAGGCATGCACGAGGGTATTGATCACGATCAGCAGCAGGATCGGGACGATGCGGAACCACAGCATGGAGGGCACCGGAAGTGGGAACCCAACTATCTTCCACTATGTAGGCTTTTTTCGCTCAGTGCACCGCCCTATGCTTGCAGCGCGCACGACGCTGGATTGGGCAAGACTCAGTGCACGACGGCCTCGGTCCCAGCCGCACACGCTACCCGGCGATCATGGCGAAAGCGTCATGTGCCGTCAGGCGGCATCGGCGACAGGCGATGTGCGCCGTCCTGGCATACCACCACACCACCCTCGACATCCGCGGCGCCGATCGCGCGCACCGCCATGCCGACCGCCAACGCCTCCATGTCGACGGGCGGCGCTCTGCACAGATTCCAGCGCGCGGGCAGGCGCACATGGATGCGGCCCTGCATGCGCGTGTCGATCTGTATCACTGCCGAACCGTCGCAGGTCCACGGTTTGGTGTCGATGGATGCGATCACGCCTTCGACCGACGCTTGCGCGCCCGCTTCGGGATGCTCATTGGATGCGGTCGCGCAGCCCGCGAGCAAGGCGGCGCACAGTGTCAGCGGCGCAAACCCGCATTTCAACGTGGAATACATGATGTCTCCTAACGATGGCGTCAAAACGATGAGGTGTGCCGGGTCGTGCCGGGTCGTGCCGGGACGTCCGCGATCGTAGGCGAATGTGCAGCGCATGCGCGGAAAAGCGGCGCTGCTCAAACAATAGACTGCACCGCCCCTGGCTACGTTCGTGGCCGACGCTAATCGTCGGCGGACGTCGATACACCGGCGATGTCGCTACCGCGATCGGACGGCCCCGCATCGATACCCGACACCGCGATGGATGCAGGCGCTCGGGCGAGGGCCTTTCGAGCCGATGCTGTCCTGTGCTGCATCCACGATCGCAGACGTTACGTATGGTCTGCACGCGTGCAGGCCATAAAGGCCTGCAAGGCACTCATTCATGGGGAGAAAACCGTGTCAAACCTGATCCAGATCGTTTACGTGAGCCGGTCCACCTTCACTTCAATGCCCGCCGAGCTGGGCATCGAACCCAGCGTCGCACGCATTCTGGCGCAGTCGCGCATCAACAACGCGAGGCGCGGCCTGGTTGGAGCGCTATATTTCGGCGACGGCTGTTTTTTCCAGTGCCTCGAAGGCCGTGCCGAGGACGTCGAACGGCTGTATGCCACGCTGCTGCAGGATCCACGGCACACCGATCTGAAGGTGCTGACGCGGCGGCCTATCGAACGCACCGGTTTCGCGACCTGGGCCATGAAGTACGTGCCGCTGGACGCGCCAATGAAGGCCCTGCTGCGCGAGCTCGGTCTGCAGTCGTTCGATCCTTACCTGTTCGACGAAAGCGTCGTGGCCAGAGTGTTGGAGATGCTCGGTACGGGCTCGGATTTCGTGCCCGCAGACGTAGAGCGGAGCACCACGCCCGACATGGCTGTGCAGGCCCGGAGTGCTGGAAGCGGAACACGCATCGCATGGGGTATTGCCGCAGCGATCGCGCTGGCTGCCGTCGGCGCCTTGGCCCTGCGCGCCTTCGCCTGAGCGCGAAAGGCCTCAGGCCGCGGACCTGTTTCGCCCAAGCGGCCGACATCATCCTCATCCGCCGGGGGAAGCCGTCTGGCATTCAGCGGTGCCATCCACGCCAGATAAAGTTCGGCCGCTGTCCGCGCAAATCGCGGCTCTAACTGATCGTGGCCCAAACGCACCTCGCTGCACCTACAATTCCCGCCGCAACGTGACGGCATGGGCACATCCTGGCGCACATGAAAGCCTTGGCGCACAGCGGGCGATACGATCTGCTTGACGATCTGCTTGACGATCTGCTTCGGGCTTGGTGAAGTTCTGGCTTTCGTGCTGCGCGGTCGCCAGCACGTAGGCGATCTGGCGCTCATCGGTGATGCCTTCTTCCAGGCAGGTCCGCACGATCAGCCGGGCCGCGCAGGTCGATAGTCTTTTCGCCGCGCGCGCACGCACCGCTGCGGGACCAGACGAACACCTGCCCGCCGGCGATGCGCGCGATCGAATGCCCTTGCACCAATCCGGCCAGCGCCGCGCTTTCCTCCAGCCGCCCGCTGCCGGTGTCGTACAGATGATAACGATACGACGGGTCGCCGTAGTTGCCGTCGATGCCGGTCCACAGCAGCAGATCCTCATGTCCGTCGGCATCCATGTCGGTCAGCACCACGCTATGCCAGCCTTCGGCGAAACCCTTGTCCAGCTGTCCGCGATACAGCGTGCCGCCGGACCTATGGGCGGGCGTGAACACCAGCCTCGGCACCGTCAGGGATTGTTAGTGCAGTGCAGAGGTAGCGATGCGCAGGCGCACGTTGCGGCAAACCATGCGCCCGTGCTCGTCGGCACAGCCGTCGGACTGGATCGACAGCGCCGCATCGCGCACCCGCGCGTCCACTGCGCCGCTGGCATCGGGCGGAACCTTGACCCACACGCCTAGCGAAGCACCGGCGGAATACGGCGGCGCATTCTCGAAGGACAAGCTATCGAAGCGGGCGATGATGCGATCGATGCGGCAGCGCGCGGCGGCATCATCCGGTCCGGTCCCATCTGCGCCAGTCCACACGCACGATCGGTCTCCTGCTGCCACGCGCGCTGTGCGGCCTGGAAATCCCTGCGTCCAGCGGCGTCGAGCGCAGCGGCGCGTTCGTCGGCCAGGCGATCCAGCGTGCGCTGCTGGTAAACCAGTTCTTCGTCCAAGCATCGGCGGCGGGCAAGTGCGTCGCGCGCGGCGGCGCTGCAATCCCGGAACCGGCGGCTGGCGATCGAGCGCGTGTCGTGTGCGGGCTTGTCGACTGCAGGTGTGTCGAGCGCGGGCGTCGCGGTGGCGGGCGACATGGTCGATGGCGTTGTGTCGGGCCGCAGCTGCGTCGACGCGTGGCAGCCGGACAGCGCGACTGTCCATGCCGCGGCGATGACCAGCGCGCAGCGTCGCCAGCGCCGTATCGCGTGATCGTCCGTATGTCGCGGCATGCCTGTTTCCTGTCCGTGGGAGAACGTCCAGCGCTTACAACATGCGTCCGGCGAGGGCTCGCCCGGCGGAAATGCGGTGGCCGGTCGTGCCCGCGACGCGCGTGTATAGTTCGTCGGCATGGCGGGCACAACGCCCGGCCACGAATCACGGGGAATACTCATGGGTCTTATACAGGCGGTCACGGGTGCGGTCGGCGGCATGTTTGCGGACCAGTGGAAGGACTTCTACACGGTGCCGGCCGGCCTGCCGTCGACGGCAGCGCTGTTCGCGGCGGTGCCGCAGGGCACCAATGCCGGGCGCGGTTCAAACACCAGCGGCTCCTCCAACATCATCACCAACGGCTCGAAGATCGTCGTGCCCGAGGGCTACGGCCTGCTGCTGTTCCAGGACGGCAAGATCACGGGCTTCGTTGCCGAGCCCGGCGGCTACGAGTGGCGGTCGGATGATCTCACCTCGCAGTCCATCTTCGCCGGCGACGGCATCGTCAGCCCGCTGATCAAACAAAGCTGGGAACGCTTCAAGTTCGGCGGCCAGCCGGGCTCGCAGCAGGCCGCGTTCTTCGTATCGCTGAAGGAACTGCCGGACAACCGCTTCGGCACGCAGTCCGAGATCTACTGGGACGACGGTTTCCTCAACACCCAGGTCGGCGCCGTCACGCGCGGCTCGTATACGCTGAAGATCGTCGACCCGATCCTGTTCGTGAAAAACTTCGTGCCGGCCAGCTATCTGCAGCCGGGCCAGGTGTTCGACTTCACCGACCTCGACAACGCCGCCGCCAGCCAGTTGTTCAACGAAGTGGTCGGTTCGCTGGCGCCCGCGTTCAGCCTGTACACCAACGACCCCGCCAAGGGCAACCGCATCACCAAGCTGCAGCAGGATTCGCTCGGCTTCGCCAAAAGCCTGTCCGATGCGGTCGAACATGGCTACCAGTGGAAGTCCGATCGCGGCCTGGCCATCGTCAAGACCGCCATCGTCTCGATCGAATACGACGCCAACACCCGCGAACTGCTGAAGACCGTGCAGCGCGCCGACGCGCTGTCGGGCTCGCGCGGCAATTCCAATCTGCAGGCCAGCGTTGCCCAGGGCATCCAGTCGGCGGGCGAGACCGGCGGCGCCGCGGGTCTGGTGGGCGTGGGCATGGCCTCGGGCATGCTTGGCATCGGAAACATGCAGCAGCCAGCCACGCCTGCCGCGCCCGCTGCGGATGACCCGGTCGCCAAACTGAAGAAGGCCAAGGAGATGCTGGACCTCGGCCTGATCACCCAAGACGATTACGACGCGCTCAAGGCCAAGGCGCTGGGCCTGTAAGCCGCAGGCGCGCAGCGACCATGTCCGAAACAAAGCTTCCGCCGCCGCTGCCGCCGCGGCCCGTCGCCGGCCCGGGTTCACCGCAGGACGTGCCGCCGTTGCCCGGCACGCTGCCGGTCGACCCGGCCACCCTGCCCGACGCCATCCGCGAGGAACTGGAGGCGCCCGACCCGGTCGCCATCGACACCGCCGCGGCCGAACTCAGCGACGGCCTGAACCGCTGCCCGAAATGCGGCTCAACCGACATCCGCCACAAGCCCGGCACAGACCTGCTGATCTGCCTGTACTGCCGCACCGAATGGGACGGCGCACGGGTCGAGGAACTGTTCGGATTCGGTGAAGGTATCGACCAGCTCAAGGGCATCGTCATCGCCTCCGGGGCGCGCGACATCGCCGCAGACGCCGCCGTACTGATGACCTTCAAGTGCACCGGCTGCGGCGCTGAGGTCACGGTCAACACCGAAAGCGCGATGACTGCGCGCTGCCACTGGTGCCGCCATGTGTTCGGCGTCAACGAGCAGGTGCCCAACGGCGCGGTGCCCGATGCAGTGCTGCCCTTCCACATCAAGAAGGACGACGCAGTCGCACGCATCCGCCAGTTCGTGGACAAGCGTCGGCTGTTCGCGCTGAAGGAATTCAAAGAACAGTTCACGCCCGAGAACGTTGTCGGCGTCTATCTGCCGTACATGATCGTCGACGGCAACGCCAGCGCCGATGTCTGGGGCAAAGGCGAGATCAAGACGCGCCAATACACGCGCGGCACCGACAACAACAAGAAGACCTATTACGACGCCGATATCTACCGCGTGGAACGCCACGTCGACTTCACATGGACGACCTGCCGCTGGAATCGTCCACCGAACGCGGCAATCTGGAC